>NZ_JAAHIG010000070.1:0-799 GCF_010692305.1 Moorena sp. SIO4G3
CTGTTAGAAGCTGGAGTTAACCCCTACCGTGACTTTCCAGCGCTCCACTTTGGTGGTAGCCATGACGCAGTGATCTACGCTGTTCGTGATGGTATTGTCCATGCTGGCACTGTCCGCACTGATACCCTCGAACGTATGGCACAGGAGGGCAAAATTAATCGAGATGACTTTGTGATCCTAAATCAGCAAACTCAATATCAAGACACTTTCCCTTTTGCTCTGAGTACTAAACTTTATCCACAATGGCCCTTTTCCACACTATCCCATACCCCAGTGGAGTTAGCGGAAAAGGTTGCGATCGCATTAATGACCATACCTTCTGAGCACCCAGCCGCCAAAGCTGGTCGTTATCAGGGCTGGAGTATCCCGGCCAACTACCAAGCTTGTCACGAAACCTTACGGAATCTGCGGGTTCGTCCCTACGAAGATTGGGGAAAAGTGACTCTGGGTCAAGTCATCTATCAGTACCGCTATTGGCTGTTATTTGCTGGTGTTTCCTGTTTTGGATTTAGCTATGGTCTAGTTTATCTAGCTGGCCGTAGGCGAATCGAAGCAGAACTGCGACAAACCAATGCTTTACTGGAAATCCGGGTCTCCGAACGTACAGCTGAGTTCAAAGCAGCTAAAGAAGCGGCTGATCAGGCTAATCACGCCAAAAGTGAATTCCTGGCTAATATGAGTCATGAATTGCGTACTCCCCTCAATGGCGTTTTGGGTTACGCCCAAATTCTACAACGGGATCCACAGATAACTGCTAAACAAAAAGACCAGATCAACCTTATTTATAAGTGTGGCAACT
>NZ_JAAHIG010000070.1:899-31037 GCF_010692305.1 Moorena sp. SIO4G3
AATATGAGTCATGAATTGCGTACTCCCCTCAATGGCGTTTTGGGTTACGCCCAAATTCTACAACGGGATCCACAGATAACTGCTAAACAAAAAGACCAGATCAACCTTATTTATAAGTGTGGCAACTATCTACTCCATCTGATTAATGACATTTTAGACTTATCCAAAATCGAAGCTCGGAAAATGGAACTGTTTCCGACAGAAGTTCATTTGCCGTCCTTTCTGATGGAAGTTGTAGAAATGTGTCGCGTCAAAGCCCAGCAAAAAGAGATTGCTTTTAGTTATCAACCCTCATCCCATCTCCCAGAGGGTATCCTGGCTGATCCCAAACGATTGCGACAAGTTCTGATTAATCTTTTGGGAAATTCTATTAAGTTTACTGACCATGGCGGAGTCACCTTTAAGGTAGACGTTATCAGTAACCACCAAGCAATTACTACTATCCAATACCCCCTAGTCAAACTTAAATTTATAATTAAAGATACTGGCATTGGGATGACCCCAGAACAACTGGAAAAAATCTTTTTGCCCTTTGAACAGGTGGGGGATGTTGAGCATCGTGAACAAGGCACTGGGCTTGGATTAGCGATTAGCAAAACAATTATCAATTTGATGGGAAGTGCTATCAATGTTGAGAGTACTTATGGCCAAGGTAGCCTTTTCTCGATCGAGTTAGAGTTACCGATTGCTACAGCTGTGATTGACAGTAAGCAAGCCTCCACCAAAACTATTATAGGTTGTCAGGGGAAAGCACGGAAAATCTTAGTAGTAGATGACAAATGGGAGAATCGCTCTGTAATTGTGAATGTTTTACAACCTCTGGGATTTGAACTGTTGGAGGCCAGTAATGGGGTTGAGGGTTTGGAAAAAGCCACAGAATGTAACCCTGATCTAATTATTACTGACTTGGTGATGCCGGTGATGGATGGCTTGGAAATGATGCGACGTCTGCGCTCATTAGATCAATTGAAAGATCTGTTGATTATTGCTTCATCTGCCAGTGTTTATGAGTTAGACAAGCAACAGAGTTCGAAGGCAGGCTGCGATGATTTTATTCCCAAACCAGTGGACGTAGCCGAATTACTGGAAAAATTAAAACAGCATTTGCAACTGGAATGGGTGTATGAAGACTTCATGCCAAAACCAGAAACTATAACAGATGCTGGAGCTGAAGAAATCCAGCTAGATGCCATTGTGCCTCCCCCATCTGATCTCCTAATCCTACTTTATGACTTTGCTAAGAGAGGTAGTGTGTTTGACATCAAACAAGAAGCTGAAAAGCTAGAACAATTAGATGCTAAATTTGTTCCATTTGCTAAGATTATTTATAAATTCGCTAAGGAGTTTAAGGTGAAGGATATTAGGAAGTTTATCGAAGAGTATATCGATTAATTATAATTATAATTGGTGGAATTTAAAATAGTAAAAAGGCAAGAGGCAAGAGGCAAGAGGCAAGAGGCAAGAGGCAAGAGGCAAGAGGCAAGAGGCAAGAGGCAAGAGGCAAGAGGCAAGAGGGAAAAACTATTATGTACATTAGGTGCGACCCGTGGCGAATTTAATTCTTATATCATGTCAGGATAATTACCCTTATAAAAATCTCCGCCATCTCCCCATCTGGCCATCTCCCCACACTCTTTCAAGGGTAGGTTTTTAATAAACTGGACAAAAACGCGATACTCTCGAAGAGCTGCTACGGAAACACAGCGATGAAGAAGAATCAAGACTACCAAAAAGGCTCCTGCAATGGGTGTTGAATGGATGGCCACCCCTGGAAAAATCGATAGTTTTAGCCCTTGATGCATAGAGGCTTTTCAGCTTGCGAACAAACTGGTACTCTCTTGAGCACAGCACAATAATATATTTTTGTTCTAGCAAAGCACAAATTTTCAATGATACGCAACATTTTCAGTCCCCAATTCCTAAGGGGCCGTGTGCGGAACCTGCGTCCGCACTTTATGCGCCCCGTCTCCCGCGCTTGTCTTACTGGCAGTGCCAGACGCTGGTTAACACGACTATAACGGGAGTCCCCTTGGGGAAGAATGATGGTATCGAATGGGTTCACCGATTGAGTGTAAGTTCATTGATATGTTGCCGGGGAGGTTGGCAATGGCACCAGACTAAAATGACTGACCCCCAACGCGCTGAGCGTCATTGGTTGGCGATTGCGATTGCCACCTTGTGGGTTGTCAGTGTTGGAGGGGAATCTGATGCTGATCTATGCTCCAACGACTCAGAACAGTTACCGGCAACCCCTCTCGAGAGTCCAAACTCTGACAGCAGTACAGCGAATCCCCGGGTTTTGAGCTGTTTTCGTCGGGGCATGAAGCGTTATTCAAGCTGCTCTACTCAATCATCTTCCCTTACCGATTGGTCAATTTTTTCCCGATTTTTCTCCAAGTATCCCTGTTCTCTCCTCAGCCCTTTATCTTAAAAACCTACCCCTGAAAGCTACTCCCTACTCCCTACTCCCTACTCCCTACTCCCCAAAAATTCGTACCTCACATAATTGAAAACTGCTATACTATGAGTCGTCTTTACTTCTTAATTAAATCCAGCCTGATTCTAGGCATGGGATTATCACTAATACCATCGGCTGCCCCAGGGATTACTCTTGCTCAGAAATCTGTAGATGGAACAGGACAAATAACGACTTCACAGGTAAAGATTGTTAAGGTGGGAGTGATGGCAATTCGGGGTGTTGACCATACCAAAAAAAAATGGCAACCGACCCTAGACTATCTCAGTGAAACCATTTCCGGCTATGTCTTCCAACTTGTACCACTAGGGTTTGACACCATCGAAGAAATAATAGCTAACCAGGAGGTGGACTTTGTGTTGCCTAACCCTGGAATGTATGTAGAGTTGGAATGGATTTATGGGGCACGACGAATTGCCACCCTAAAAAATCTACGCCTAGGCCAGCCTTACACCCAATTTGGAGCGGTTATCCTGCGTCATGCGGATCGCAATGATATCCAGGATTTAAGGGATTTACGGGGCAAAACCTTTATGGCCGTCAGTGAAATTGCCTTTGGGGGCTGGCAAATGGCATGGGAAACTCTGTTAGAAGCTGGAGTTAACCCCTACCGTGACTTTCCAGCGCTCCACTTTGGTGGTAGCCATGACGCCGTGGTCTACGCTGTTCGTGATGGTATTGTCGATGCTGGCACTGTCCGCACTGATACCCTCGAACGTATGGCACAGGAGGGCAAAATTAATCGAGATGACTTTGTGATCCTCAATCAGCAAACTCAATATCAGGACACTTTCCCTTTTGCTCTGAGTACTAAACTTTATCCAGAATGGCCCTTTTCTACACTACCCCATACCCCAATGGAGTTAGCGGAAGAGGTTGCGATCGCATTAATAACAATGCCTTCTGAGCACCCAGCCGCCAAAGCTGGTCGTTATCAGGGCTGGACTATCCCCGCCAACTACCAAGCTTGTCACGAAACCTTACGGAATCTGCGGGTTCGTCCCTACGAAGATTGGGGAAACGTGACTCTGGGTCAAGTCATCCATCACTACCGCTATTGGCTCTTATTTGCTGGTGTTTCCTGTTTTGGATTTAGCTATGGTCTAGTTTATCTGGCTGGCCGTAGGCGAATCGAAGCAGAACTGCGAAAAGCCAATGCTTTACTCGAAATCCGGGTCTCCGAACGTACAGTTGAGTTCAAAGCAGCTAAAGAAGCGGCTGATCAGGCTAATCACGCCAAAAGTGAATTCCTGGCGAATATGAGTCATGAATTGCGTACTCCCCTCAATGGCGTTTTGGGTTACGCCCAAATTCTACAACGGGATCCACAGATAACTGCTAAACAAAAAGACCAGATCAACCTTATTTATAAGTGTGGCAACTATCTACTCCATCTGATTAATGACATTTTAGACTTATCCAAAATCGAAGCTCGGAAAATGGAACTGTTTCCGACAGAAGTTCATTTGCCGTCCTTTCTGATGGAAGTTGTAGAAATGTGTCGCGTCAAAGCCCAGCAAAAAGAGATTGCTTTTAGTTATCAACCCTCATCCCATCTCCCAGAGGGTATCCTGGCTGATCCCAAACGATTGCGACAAGTTCTGATTAATCTTTTGGGAAATTCTATTAAGTTTACTGACCATGGCGGAGTCACCTTTAAGGTAGACGTTATCAGTAACCACCAAGCAATTACTACTATCCAATACCCCCTAGTCAAACTTAAATTTATAATTAAAGATACTGGCATTGGGATGACCCCAGAACAACTGGAAAAAATCTTTTTGCCCTTTGAACAGGTGGGGGATGTTGAGCATCGTGAACAAGGCACTGGGCTTGGATTAGCGATTAGCAAAACAATTATCAATTTGATGGGAAGTGCTATCAATGTTGAGAGTACTTATGGCCAAGGTAGCCTTTTCTCGATCGAGTTAGAGTTACCGATTGCTACAGCTGTGATTGACAGTAAGCAAGCCTCCACCAAAACTATTATAGGTTGTCAGGGGAAAGCACGGAAAATCTTAGTAGTAGATGACAAATGGGAGAATCGCTCTGTAATTGTGAATGTTTTACAACCTCTGGGATTTGAACTGTTGGAGGCCAGTAATGGGGTTGAGGGTTTGGAAAAAGCCACAGAATGTAACCCTGATCTAATTATTACTGACTTGGTGATGCCGGTGATGGATGGCTTGGAAATGATGCGACGTCTGCGCTCATTAGATCAATTGAAAGATCTGTTGATTATTGCTTCATCTGCCAGTGTTTATGAGTTAGACCAGGAACAGAGTTCGAAGGCAGGCTGCGATGATTTTATTCCCAAACCAGTGGACGTAGCCGAATTACTGAAAAAATTAAAACAGCATTTGCAACTGGAATGGGTGTATGAAGACTTCATACCAAAACCAGAAACTATAACAGATGCTGCATCTGAAGAAATCCAGCTAGATGCCATTGTGCCTCCCCCATCTGATCTCCTAATCCTACTTTATGACTTTGCTAAGAGAGGTAGTGTGTTTGACATCAGACAAGAAGCTGAAAAGCTGGAAGTATTAGATGCTAAATTTGTACCCTTTGCTAAGGTTATTTATAAATTCGCTAAGGAGTTTAAGGTGAAGGAACTTAGGAAGTTTATCGAAGAGTATGTCGATTAACTCAAGGGGTGACAAGAGAGCTGTAAACTAGAGATAATAATGGTTTAAGGTAACCTTTTGCCAAAAAAAACGGGAAGTCTCTGTAGCCTCCCCAAAGCAAATATGTTTCCTGGCCTTTTGGCCTTTAGGCCACGCTACGCGAACGGTCACGCTACGCGAAAAATTCTACCAGACTGTGTTGGAGACTCATCTGACTCCTTGCCCTGGGGGGGCGATAAGTCGTCCTAGAAGGCAGACTGTATCAGGCTTTCAGTCCTCATACCTCTGAAATTATCGGGCAATTTGTGGCGATAAAAACGAAGTAATTCTCGAATTAGTTCTGGCACAAAATACATCGTTTTGACCCAGTTGTTACCATGCAATCCAATAGTAAAACTGCTGTGTCATTGGGTTTGCTCTTGGAGTTGACACCGGACGAGTAACATAAGAATCAGAAGTTAATTGGTATTTCCCTTCCTGATCGGATTCAACCAAACCATTGTTGGTCAAGAAACGTAGAAGATGCAGTAGAGCATTCTCATTAACCTTAGTCCAATACTATCTCGCCTATGGTACAACAACCGCTAATTATTCTGTTCAAGGTATAGTTTAATTTTTTCTGCTATAACTTGAACGTGGGGGTCATAATTCATTGTAATATGGTTGCCACCAACCGGGTAGATCTCTATCCCGGAAGCAGCTAGATCCATCCAGGAGTATTCTGGATGTTCGGGGTCATATTTTTCACGTCTGTCTTGGGCACGGAAAAAAATGATTTTTCCAGGATATATACGTGGCCTGTAGTTCCACATTGCCTCCATGTTCGCCTTGAAGATTCGAATTATGTTGCGAGTTGTCTGGATCTGAAAATCATTGGGCACTAGGTTAGCAATCTTTGCTTGCTCCAAAGCATATATTACTTGTTCTTCAGCATTGCCCTGCTCTGGCATGGAGTTGAGAGAAATAAAATTTTTGTCTAACTCCAATAGGCTTTCAATAATATAAGTGGCGATCGCTGTTTCATTTTCTAATTTCAGGCCCATTTCACCGGGACCGGGGGTATCGATCATGGCAAGCACTGCTACCTTTTCACCTTCCGCATGTAGTTGCTGTGCCATCTCGAAAGCAATCATACCTCCAAAGGAAGCACCTCCGATAAAATATGGACCATTCTGCTGAATAAAGCGCATTGCTTTGATATATTCAGCCGCCATCTTCTCAACATTGGTAAGTAATTCAGTTTTTTCATCTTTTTCATCTAAATCAAGTGATTGGAATCCGTAAACTGGTCGCTCTGATTCCATACAACTAACTAAATCCCGATAGAAGTACACTTGTCCTCCAATGGGATGGGCTAAGAAAAAAGGCTGTTTATTATTGTTTCCTGCCTGAATTTTAACTAGATAGGAGGGAAGCGCCGTTGGTGGTTTTTCAGAAGCAGAGGTGAGTGCAATTGATTCAAGAAACCCGGCTATGGTGGGATGATCTAGTAGGTTATTAACAGATAACTCCATTTGAATATTTTCCTTTAAAGCAGCAATTAGCTGAACTGCTAGTAGGGAGTCTCCTCCCAAATCAAAGAAATCATCGTAAATGCCTACATGCTCTATTCCTAATAATTTTTCCCACCTCTGGGCAATCTGCCTTTCCAGCTCATTGCGGGGAGCTACATAAGCGTTACTCAGTTGCGGTCGTGGATGTACTTGTTTCGGTAGATATTTATGTTCTGTTTCTTCCAAAGAACTCAGAAATGTGCTCATACTGCTTTGTTCTAGGCGAGACAGTAAATCTTGTGTCGATACAAGAACTTGAGGTAGTCCGCTCCCGAGAATGCGGTCGAACACCTCTATGCCTTCTGTAGGTAATAATCCGAGATTATGGTCAGATGATAATAATTTTTTATTTTGTAAATCTCTTTGAACTAGACCAAAATCTACAGGTTTGGGGTGCTTTCGGGTCGAACTAGATGCAATCAGCCCCCTTACTTCTTCTTTATCCTGTAGAGAAACCACAATTTTCCCAATATGCTTGGCTCGCGCCATGTATTCAAAAGCGGTAGCTACTTCAGGAATTGGGAATATCTTCAGGGGAAGAGGAGTTAAATTCCCATCTTGGAAGTTTTTTACAACTTCCCGCAACATGGAATTGAAGTTAGGTGATTCAGTCCCTAGGTTGATAACAAAGAAAGATATACCCTTCTCAAAAAGCTGTAAATTTAACTGGCTGTTTTCATAGATATCCCGCTTGCCAATTTCCAGAAAGCGTCCAAATGGGGCTAGAATCGAAAGGCTTTTGGGGATGAATTCTCCTGCTAAGGAGTTTAACACAACATCCACGCCCCTGCCCCCTGTAAATTTCATGAGTTCATCGGCAAAACTCAGAGACCTTGAATCCATTATCTTTTCTATACCAAGAGAACGCAGAAAATCTCGTTTTTCGGCGTTTCCAGCCGTGGCGAAGATGTCTGCTCCTATCATCTGGGCAATTTGTACGGCAGCCATACCAACACCACCTGCTGCTGCATGAATCAGCACCTTTTCATTCTGGCCTAGTCTACCCAATTCGATTAGGGCATAGTAGGCTGTCATAAAAGCTATGGGAATAGTTGCTGCTTCTTCTAAACTCATACCATTTGGTTTGGGAGCTACTGATGAGGCGGAAACTGTTGTAAATGCGCTAAAACAGGAAGGGGCAAAAGCAATCACTTCGTCTCCTATTTCCAACTCGGAAACTCCTTCTCCCTTGGCAACAATCTTGCCAGCACACTCCAAACCGAACTTTACAGATGTATTGGGTGGAACGGGCAACACCCCTAGTGCTATAAGTACTTCCTTGAAGTTTAGACCAGTGGCACCAACCTCAATTTCCACTTCACCTAGACCAGGTTTCTGGCGTGATGCTGATTTGAATGTTAGGGTATCTAACAAACCTGGAGATACGATCTCCAAACAGAAGTTATCGCTTTCAGAAACCTGAGGTGTTTTTTTCAGTTCTTCAAGATTCATCATCTATCCTCCTAAGAGTATATTCTTCAATTTTAACTAGAGCGGTTCCCGCCTCATCAAAAATCACAATATTGAATTTTATGGTTTCCCTTCTGGACTCTTGATTATCTGCAGATATCATATAGCTATATATCTTTGCAGACAAAGGTTTTTCGAGGCTCAGTTTTTTATAAAAGAATGGCAGATAAGCTCCTTGGTTTTTCCCAGCAGCGAAACCTGTAGCTGCATCCAATAAGGCTGGATGTAGCTCATAATTATTGAGATCGGCAGCAAATTCTGCCGGTAACTCCAGTCTGGCAAACCCACTATTTTTTCCAAGTTTCACTTGTTTAATATTTTGCCATCTGGGACCAACTTTTATCAATCCTTTTCGAGCGCTCAATTCTTTCTCGGTAATAATTATATCTTGTTCATTGCATTCTTGCTCGATCTTTTTGATGTCATATTCTGTCTCCGGTTCTGCATCTATACCAGCAATTTCTCCTCTGCAATGTTCGAGCCATTGCTCTGGTTCCAGGTCGGACTTGCTCATAATCACAAATTCAAACCAATTCCTCTTTTGCTTTAGAATAGTGCGAACTTCTACTTCTGCATCATCTTCTACTATCAAGGGTCTGAGAAAATATACTTCCCTCAATTCAATGGTTTTGTTATTGGCATGGGGTGCAAAAGCAGCTCTTGCCATTTCTAGGTAGGTTGTTCCTGGAAGTGTTGGCTTATCCATGACCTTGTGTTCGTTCAGAACCCAGTGCTTAAGAACGCTAAAGTATGAAATATATATCTCTTGCCCTTCTCCGATAATACATTTGTCGAATAAAGGATGCGCTACTTCTTTGTCTTGAGGGGTTTTGGTAATACTCATAGTCTCTGATCTTTGCTTGGCTGCTTCTGCTGCCATCCCAACTTCTTGCCAACCATCCCAGTTTATCGCTACAGTAAGCATGCCATCTTTTGCACTTTTATACTGAGCGAAAGCGTCCATAAAGGCATTTGCTCCACAGTAGTCTATCTGCCCAAATACACCCATCATCGAATTGAGTGACGAACACAGAACAAAGAAATCCAGTTGAACATCTTGGAAAATAGCATCCAGAACCACAGTCCCCTTTACTTTAGGTTCTAGAATGCTTGCTGCTCTTTCCCTTGTTTTTCGAGCGATCGCGCCTCCACCAGGAACTCCAGCGGAATGGATGACACCATTAATTGAACCAAATCGCTCCTTTGACTGAGTGATAGCAGCTTGCATTTGTTCTGGGTTGGTAACATCGGCACTGATAATTAAAACTTCGGCACCAAGAGCTTCGATATTCTGCAATTTCTGAATCTTTTTGCTTGTGGCATCCCTTTCATCACTCGTAGCTAGCCATTTTTTCCACTCGTCTTTTGGAGGAAATGGCGATCGCCCTATGAGAATCAGTTTTGCTTGTACTGCCTTTGCCAAATGTTCAGCTAGAGTAAGACCAATGCCTCCGAGTCCACCTGTAATTAGATAAACTCCTTGTGGTTTTAATCGTGGGGTGGCTTTGCCCTTTTCCTCTAATCTAACTGGCTCGTAGGTTTGCACCCAGCGATCGCTCATTCGGTAGGCAACAATTTTCTCCGATTGCTCGATCGCCAATTCCAATCCGATTTGCTCTATCAGTATTTCTTCCTCTGGAGTTCCACGGTCTGGAAGCACCACATCAATACCCCTACAAATTATATTAGGATATTCTTGCCCGATAGTTATAATTGGTCCTGTTACAGTTGCTTGCTCTGGGTTTAATAAAGCTTCGTCGCCAATTTTCTGCATATTGTTGGTCACTACCCCTAGCAGCAATTCGCCACTAATCTGCTGTCTTCCCAGTGCCTTGGCAAGGAACAACAAGCTGTAAAAGCCTAGATTTTGTGACTTTTCCACCCACTCAATTTCTGATTTATCCTTACTCTTAGGGGCAACACTCCATAAATGAAGGATAGTTTTTGGGTACTCGTCCCGTTCATGCAGTTCTTGACATAAGGCGTGATAGTCATCCTCTTGTTCAGGATTAAGATTATAGAGGCGATCGCTTAGTTTTTTAAACTCCGTCCCGACTCTGACTGTAATAACATTCTGACCATCCCTTTCCATTTTTTGCACTATTTTGTCACCCAACCCAAACTCATCAGCAAACACGAGATGCGTAGTGGGGATAATAGGCTTAGTATTATTAATATTAGAGCGTTTCCAAGATGGAATATAAAACCAGTCTGCCAGATCTGTTTTTTTCTCAAGTCTGGATGGCTTCGGTTGTACATTCTGCTTTGGAGTTTTTCCATCACCAATCCAGTAACGCTGGCGCTCGAAAGGATAAGTAGGTAAGGGAATGCGGTAACGTTTTTGATGGTTGTAAAATCCTTCCCAATCTACCCGTACCCCAGCTAACCAAAGTTGACCCAATGTGTGGAGCAAGAAATCTAGATCAGAGCGCTTTTCTTGCGGATGGCGTACTGAAGTTAGTAAAATCTGCTCGTCTGCTTTATCTGGATGCCGTTTAGCTAAACTACTCAATGTCCGTCCTGGTCCGACTTCCAATAAGATTTGGGAACGATTGCGCAAAAAATGCTGTATACCTTCAGCAAAGCGTACCGGTTGACGTAGATGTTTCGCCCAATAGTTGGGATCTGTTGCTTGCTCTGCTGTAATCCAAGTGCCTGTAACATTGGAAATATAAGGAATTTGTGGAGGATGCAACGGTATTTGTTTAACATGCTCTATGAATGGCTCTAAAACTGACTCCATCATCTGAGAATGAAAAGCATGGGAAGTATGGAGACGACGAGACTCTACCTTTTCTTCTGATAACTGCTGCTGCAAAGTATCGATCGCCTCTGTTGGACCAGAAATGACACATTGGGATAACCCGTTAATAGCAGCCAGGGAAAGTTGATGATTTAGAAAATTTTGGCACTGGTGTTCTGAGAGAGATACAGCTAGCATTGCTCCTGGTGGCTGTTGCTGCATCAATTGTCCCCGTTTCGCCACCAAAGCGAGAGCATCTTCCAAGGAAAATACACCAGCAAGAGTAGCTGCCACATATTCACCAATGCTGTGTCCAATCATTGCTTGAGGAGACACGCCCCACTCTTGCCATAAAACGGCTAAAGCATAGGAAACTACAAATAGTGCTGACTGAGCGATCGCAGTTTGTTTAAGTTCTGATGCTTTTGCTTGAGCCTCTTCTTGGTTGGGATAAAGGATGGAGCGTAGGTCAATTCCTAAGTGGGGAATAAGTAATTCTGAACAAATATCTACCTGAGCGCGAAAGGTTGGTTCTGTCTGGTATAGTCCCTGCGCCATATTGACATATTGGGAACCCTGACCAGAAAACATGAACACTACAGGTCGTTCAGTAGGCTCTTTGTAGTTAGTTAAAAATGGTTGGAGTTCCGGAGTGGAAAGTGCTTTGAGGGCATCATTTATATCTTGGCAGACTAACATTCGGCGATGCTCGAAGGCTGTACGACCTACTTGCAGAGTATAGGCAACATCTGCAAGGTTAATGTCTGGATGCTGTTTTAAGTGTGCTGCGAGGTTAGTCGTTGCCGTTTCTAAGGCTGAATTTGTTTTAGCAGAAAGCATCAACAACTGCCAGGGTCGAGATGTTGAGGATGGTTCTAAAGTGGGAGCTTCTTCAAGAACTACATGAGCATTTGTACCACCAATACCAAAAGAACTTACTCCGGCCCGACGAGGTGTTCCATTGGTGTTCCACTCCGAGAGAGTAGTATTAACGTAGAAAGGGCTATTAGCAAAGTCAATGGTGGGGTTCGGTGTTTCAAAATTCAGGCTTGGTGGTATTTTCTTGTGTTTGAGGGATAAAACAGTTTTGATCAAGCCAGCAACTCCTGCTGCTGCATCTAGATGCCCCATATTGCTCTTTACCGAACCAATACCACAAAAACCTTTTTTTTCGGTAGTCCCTCGAAACACTTTGGTTAAAGCTGCAATTTCAATGGGGTCTCCTAGGGGAGTTGCAGTTCCATGAGCTTCTATATAAGTAATTGTTTCCGGGTTAATCCCAGCTATTGACTGGGCTTCAGAAATCACTGCTGCTTGACCTTCTACACTAGGAGCAGTGTAGCCAACTTTTGACGAACCGTCGTTGTTGATAGCAGAACCTTTAATCTGGGCATAGATGTAGTCGCCATCTGCGATCGCATCTTCTAATCTTTTCAAGACCACAATACCCAAGCCATTACCACCTAAAGTCCCCTTAGCTTTAGCATCAAAAGTTCGGCAATGTCCATCAGGAGACATAATCATTCCCTCTTGATATAAATAACCTGTTTTTTGAGGAACGTGAATGGAAACACCACCTGCTAAAGCCATATCGCATTCACCAGTGAGTAAGCTTTGGCAAGCTAGATGAACGGCAACTAAGGAAGTGGAACAAGCAGTTTGAACTGTAATACTCGGTCCGGTTAAATTTAGTTTGTAAGAAACCCGCGTTGATAAGAAATCATGACCATTCCCCAGAAGAAATTGATAAGCGTTTCCTGGTTCTGAATTTTCTAGATGGGGATAGATATTGTTGCGGGCGTAACTGTTTTCACTCAGACCAGCATAAACTCCTATAGCACCCGAATAAGTTTGTGAGTCATAACCAGCAACTTCTAGTGCTTCAACCGCAGATTCTAGAAATAAGCGTTGTTGTGGATCGATAATTTCAGCTTCTCTAGGATTATAGCCAAAGAAATTAGCATCAAAGAGATCGATATCTGAAGCTACAGTTCCTGCTTTAACATAATTCGGTTTCTTTAACAAGGTAGGGTCGATCCCTTCCTGCAATAATTCTTGTTCAGAGAAAAAGTCAATAGACTCCACACCCTCTTGTAAATTTTTCCAGAAAATATCAATGTCTTTAGCCTGGGGAAAGCGACCAGAGATGCCAATGATGGCGATGGCTGAATCATCAATACTATTTGTGGTAATCATTGTAATTAATAAAAACTCCTTTATTTATTTCTACGATTCTTCTGTCTTTGTAGCCTTTGCTGTTTTATCGAAGTTTTCCTGTCACTACGAGCCTTTGCTTGACCAGTAGTTAAATAATCAGTTTCTTTTTCCCTTTCTAAATCTATTAAATATTTTGAAAATTCCGATATATTGGGGTATTGAAACAGTTTTATAATTGAGATATCTTGTGCATATAATTCTTGTAACTTTGTGTGAACTTTAATTATTAGTAATGAATGACCTCCTATTTCAAAAAAATTATCATAAATTCCCATTTTTTCTATCTGCAGAACCTCTTGCCAAATCTTAGCAAGAAGTTGCTCTGTTTCCGTCTGAGGCATCACATAAGCTGTTGATAAACCTGAAGGAACAGTGTCGGGAACTGGCAAAGCACGACGATCAATCTTGCCGTTGGGGGTTAGAGGGAAAGCATCTAGTAATACAAAAGCTGCCGGAATCATGTATTCAGGTAGCTTTTGCTTGAGGAATTGGCGAATCTGAGGAATTAGGGAAGTGTCTTGAGTAGATTCCTGTTTAGGAACTATATAGACTACCAGGCGTTTGTCTCCTGCTGGGTCCGACTGAGCAATAACCACATTTTCCTTGATATCAGGATATTGTGAAACTAAAGCTTCGATTTCTCCAATTTCAATGCGGAAACCTCTGATTTTAACTTGCTGGTCAATGCGACCAATAAATTCTATGTTGCCATCAGCTAGATAACGGCCTAAATCCCCTGTCTTATATAATTTTGACTTTTGACTCTCTTGGTGCGCATTCCCTTGCGTCTTACGCCGACGCGGGGTCGCACCGCTTTTGACTTTTGAGTTGTCAAAAGGGTTGGGGATAAATTTCTGATTTGTTAAATCTTCTCGGTTGAGATAGCCACGAGCTAAACCAACACTACCTATATAAATTTCACCAGGTACTCCTATGGGGACTGGTTGTAAATTCCTGTCTAGGATGTAGATTTGAGTATTGCTGATCGGCCTACCTATGGGTGGCACATAACACTCTGGTGAGCATTCGGCCATGGTAGCACATACTGTTGATTCTGTTGGTCCGTAGGCGTTCACAAATTGTCGTCCCTTTGCCCAGTGCGATATTAGCTCTGGTGGGCAAGCTTCTCCTGCTACTACTATGGTCTTTAAAGTTGGTAATTCGTCTTTTGGCATCGCTGCTAGAGCTGAGGGGGGAATCGTGATATGGGTGATTTTTTTCTCCTGCAACCACTGACTCAAACCAGCTCCAGGCATTAAAATATCTCGGCTGCCCATATACAAACTGGCTCCTGATCCTAAAGCCATGACTATTTCCCAGATAGAGGCATCGAAACTTAATGATGCGAACTGAAGCACTCTACTGTTTGAGTTGACTTGAAACCCTTGCATTTGAACTGTAACCAGATTACAAAGTCCCTTGTGTTCTACCAAGACTCCTTTCGGTTTACCTGTGGAACCTGATGTATAAATTACATAAGCTAAATTTTGGGGGCTGACTTCACTCTCTACTTTTTCTGGTGTTTCAGTGGCTATTTTTTCCCAATCTCTATCTAAAAAAACTACTTTGGCTTGATGTTGGGGGAGTTGAGCTAATAATTGTTGTTGAGTTAGTAACACTGACACTTGGGAGTCAGCGAACATATATTCTAGGCGTTCTTGGGGATAGGCCGGGTCTAATGGTAAATAAGCTCCTCCCGCTTTGAGTATGGCTAATAAACCTACTACCATCTCTACTGAACGCTCTACACAGATACCTACTAGGGTTTCTGGAACTACTCCCAATTTTTGCAAGTAATGTGCTAGTTGATTAGCTTTACTATTTAATTGGGAATAGGTCAGCTTTTGTTGTTCAAATACTACTGCTATGGAATTTGGGTTGTTTTCGACCTGTTGCTCAAATAACTGATGGATACATTTGTCATTTGGATAATCTGTTTTGGTGTTGTTCCACTCTACCAGTATTTGCTCTAGCTCTGGCTCTGTCATTAATGGCAACTGACTCACAGGTCGTTCGGTCGTCTCTACTGCTGCTGATAGTAAGTTTTCATAATGTGAAAGCATCCGACTAATAGTTTCGGCTGAGAACAAGTCTCGGTTATAGGCACATAATCCTTTGATTTCTTCTCCTTCTAGCCACAGATGTAACTCTAAGTCCATCCGCACTGTCATTTGATCTCCCATCCATCGCTCCCAACCTAACTCTACCTCTAAGTTAGGCAGCCTGAAGGATGGTTTCATGTGTTCACTCTCCTGAACGGCAAACACTACCTGAAATAAGGGGTTTTGCGATAGAGACCGTTCTGGCTGCAACTCTTCTACCAATTTCTCAAAGGGTATGTCTTGGTGACCATAAGCTTCTAGAGCTGTTTGTTTAACTCGGTTTAAGACTTCTGTGAAACTAGGGTCCCCTCCCAGGTCTGTGTACATGACTAGGGAATTGACAAAGAAACCAATCAACCCTTCTATTTCACTGCGGTTGCGGTTAGCTATCGGTGTTCCTACTGCTATGCTTTCTTGACCACTGTAACGAGACAGCAATACTTTAAAGACTGCTAACAGGGTCATAAATAGGGTAGTTCCCTGCTTTTGGGTGAGTTGTTTAACCTTTGATGTTAGTGTTGCTGGTATCTTGATCGGTATACCTGCTCCATTAAAAGTTTGAACTGCGGGTCGGGGATGGTCTGTGGGTAGTTGTAGTTTAGGTAAGTCAAGGAGCTTTTGCTTCCAATAGTTGAGTTGGCTAGAGAGGGTTTCACCTTGTAAGTAGTTCCTTTGCCACACTGCAAAGTCGGCATATTGTATGGGTAGCTCTGGTAATGGGGATGGTTCCTCTTGCAGTGTGGCAGTGTAAATAGCCGAAAGTTCTTTGGGCAATACTGTGACTGACCAACCATCGCTTGCTATGTGATGTAATGTAATTTGCAGTATGTGTTCTGTTGTTCCTAGTTTAAACAACTGAGCTCGTATGGGGGGGTCTACTTCTAGATTGAATCTTTGTTCATTTTCTTGTTGGAGTAGTTGTTGTAGTTTGGTAGTTTGCTCAGATAGTGTTAACCCACTTAGGTCTTTTTTGGGTAGTTCTAATTCAAAGGAGGGTTGAATTACTTGTACTGGTGTGCCGTTGATTTCACTGAAAGTGGTTCTGAGGGTTTCATGGCGAGCGATGATTTGGTTAAGACTTTTTTCTAGGGCTACATAGTCTAGTTTACCTACTAGATTTAGGGTTAATGGCATATTGTAGGCGTTGCTACTCAAGGCCATTTTTTCAATAAACCATAGCCTTTGTTGTGCAAAGGATAAGGGGATCGCCTGTTCCCTAGAAATTGGTTGAATGGAAGTAGCTACAGATTCTTGAATTGTCTGCGCTTCCCGAAGAAACTCTAGAATTTCTGTTTTGCGCTCCACCAAATCCCTTTTTAACTGTGCTGTCATTACTCCTTTAGGAGAACGATAGCTAAGTTTATCTTTGTCTATCCAAAGTTTGACACCTAAATTTTGCAGGTAAGACACAAATTCAACTGTCTTCATAAAGACCCCTCCTCATACTCTTCCTCTGTTTCAGAAATTAATGTAGTCCGATCTTGGGCAAGCTGGACCAACACTTCAAGATGTTTAGCTATGCCAGCAATAGTTGGTGACTCAAATAAACGCTGTAAAGTCAGTTCATTTCCCAAAGCTTGACGCAAGCGAGAAATCACCTGAGTAGCCAAAAGAGAATTACCGCCCAACTCAAAGAAATTATCATAGATACCCACCTGGGATACCCCTAACAAATCCTGCCAGATTTGAGCAATTTGACGTTCCGTCTCATTCCTGGGCTTTATCCTTTCTTGAGTTGAACGACCCAAATTACTCTCTCGAAGTAAACCTATGTCAATTTCCCCAGTCTCAGTCAAAGGCATTTCAGCCAACTCCACCACAGCACAACTACTAGGTTTACCCACTGCATCCTGTACTTGAGGCTCCAGAACACTCACATTGGGTTTACCTTTACCGTTAGTAGTAAAGTAAGCTGTTAATTGTTGCAGACTATCCGAAGTAGAAGTCAACCTTCTGATATTAATATTACTACCATCCAAACCCACCATTAAGTAGGGTTGGTCATGGCATAAACCAGCTAACAGTGAAGACATACCTTGAGATAATCCCACAGCTAGATAACCCTTAGCTTGAGTTAACTGCTTCATCTGATAACCCCGACTCATCCCCATTTCATCCCACATACTCCAAGCTAAACAATAGCTCTGTAACTGACTCTGATCGCGTTGATAGTCAGAAAAAGCATCCAAGAAACTATTAGCTGCTGCATAAGCTCCCACCGTTGTGCCACCAAAGAAACCATTAATAGAAGAAAAATTAATAAACAAACTCTTTGGTTGCTTTTCTACCAATTGATGTAATACCCAAGTACCTATTAGCTTAGGACGTAACACCTCAGCTAAACTTTCTGGTGTTTCCTCCCTCAGCAAACGCTCTTGCATCAACCCTGCTAGATGAATCACCCCATCCAGTTGTTGAACGTGCCATCCAGACAAGGTTTGCTGTACTACCTCCTGCACTGCTTTTTGATGGCCAATATCTACCCCTTGGTAAATCACCTCACCACCTAGTTTTTGTAATTGTTGGTAAGCTTTGATTTTCTCGGCTAGTTTACCCCCTTGCTCTAAATAAGTTTCCCAACTGTTGCTATCTGGTAGGGGTGTACGACCTAAAAGCAATAGTTTAGCCTGATAATGTTCCAGGAGATACTTAGCAATTTCAACAGCAATTCCTCCTAAACCGCCACTGATGAGGTAAGTGCCTCCAGCTTTGAATGGTAATGGTTGTTTGGGTTTTGAAGGTAAGTCAACTTTCTCCAGACCTGATACCCAACGCTCTCCATCTCGATAAGCCACTTCTGAATCTTTGGCATCAATAGTGAGTTCCTCAAGTATCCGATTGCTATTGACTTCTAATGAGTCTTGTGGTAAGTCTAAATGCCGACAATGCCAGTGAGGGATTTCCATCGGGATAGTTTTCAACAAACCTGGTACTGTTGCTTTTTGATAGGCAATTGCTTCTTTGGGATTGAGAGATTGACTATGACTGGCGACATACACTAGTCGTACTGGATAATTTTCCTGATGATTACCAAAGGTTTGTAGGATAAATAAAAGGCTATAAATTCCGGTTTTTTGTGCTGTTTCTAGAGTGTCTGTGTCAGGAATTTCTCCAGTCCCAGTATAGTTATCATAATGCCACAGGTGAATAATTGCTCCGATTTGGATATTGTCTGCTCCTAGACATTGGTACAGTTGTTGATAGTCGTCTTTAACATCTGGAGCAATTATATAGTGATTGTCATTGATTTTTGTGAAGGTTTCTCCTTGTTCTATCTGCACATAAGCTTGAGAATTAGTTTCTAAGTTTTGGCAGACTTGTTGACCTAATCCTAACTTATCTATAAATACTAATACTACTCCAAATTGGGGGAAGTTGTGTGGCAGATAATTTACTTGTTTGCGTTGCCATGTTTTTTGATAGAACCAGTCAGGAATTGTGTGAGTATTTTCGGTAATTAAATCTACCCGTTTTAAGACTTCCTGGAATTCTCCTGTGGCAAATCTTTGACTAAGCTGAGTTCGTTGAATCTTACCGATGGAAGTTTTGGGAATTAAGTCTTTGTCTAGGGGAATTAAATAATCTGGATTAATTCCCATGCGGTTGACTACTTGTTTTCTGATAGCTTTTAATAAAGCTAATAACTCGGTATATTCGGTTTTTTCACTATTGAAAAATATCCCTAATTTATCGGTATTGCCATTAACTTCTCGCACCGCACAAGCGCAGGTGTAAGAAACTTCGATTTCTGGTAATTCTTCTACCACTGATTCGATTTCATGGCTGTAGTAGTTTAACCCATTGATAATAATTACGTCTTTTTGTCTTCCAGTAATAGTTAAACTTCCGTTCTTGAGAAAGCCTAAATCTCCTGTGTTAAACCAACCATCTGCTGTAAAAGCTTCTTGATTTGCCGTGGTATTTTGATAGTAACCTGATGTGACTGATGCACCTTTTACCTCTAAAGACCCAACAACTCCTTCACGAACTACTTGTTGATTTACGTCAACAATTCTCACAGAAGCACCCGCAATTGGTGGACCAAGTTCAACAAATTTATCTTGATCAGATGATGATTCGAGAGAAAAACTGTTAGACCATGTAATCCCGGAACAAGTCTCGCACATTCCGAAAGCTGGATGAATAGCTTTTGTCGATAAACCATAAGAGCTTAAAAGTTTGAGAAAGTTTCTGGCAGTTTTAGTAACGATTGCTTCTCCTGCATTCACTAAAAATTTCATTGAAGACAAATCCCAGTGTCTTTTTCTCACTTCTTCTGCGCGATCGCCAATAAGAGTAAATGCAAAATTTGGTGCCCAGCTAATTGTGGCTTGATGACTGTCAATTAAATCTAACCACTTGAGTGGATTTTGCAGTATCAATTGTGTCGGTACATGAATCTGCTCACATCCTAAGTCTACTGCCATAATACTTAAAAATACCAATGCTCCTACATGATCCATCGGCATCCAATTCAAGGTGACGTCTTGACTAGAAAATTGGTTCATTGCAATTGTACCAGCAGACATACTCAATAGCTTGCTGTTTTCCTGCATTACTGCTTTAGGTATCCCAGTGCTACCAGAAGTTAACAGCAAAACTGCCAGGTCTTGTGGTTGACTTTTGTAAATCTTTGTATCTGGTTCAAAACCTCGTAACTGTTCTAAAGTTTCAACTACAGACTTCCCTAAATTCAGACGTTGGAAGCACCCACGCACAGATGATGCTAATTTGTTATCTGTGAGTATCAAAGGCTGTCCTAACAAAGCCCAAGTATTTTGCAGTTTGGTCAGACTACTGTGAGATTGGTCATAACTAGGGGGTATTGATACTGGTACTGGTACAAATCCTCCTAACACACAACCCCAAAATGCACTGATAAAATCTTGATTTGATTCTAACTGAAAGATTACTTTATCAGTAGGTTTCAAACCTAACTGCCTTAACCCTCCTAATAGTCTTTGAGCTTCTACCCACAACTCTCTATAGGTTTGAGTAATTACTTCTCCATCTGAGTTAATATATATCAGACTTGTATCCCCGTGCTCTTGAGCTGCTCGTTCTAATGCTTGTGCTAAAGTAGTTGGTGCATCTTTCGGCCACTTGATTGGTTCTCCTTCACTTATTGCTTGGTTTCCTGATGTTGATTGGGTTGGTAATTCTGTTGTTGGAGATGACTTTTCTACTACGGGAGTTGCACCATGATTCGGCAGTTTTATTTGTTCTGATGGCAGCAAGTCTGATATATGCAATGGTGGCAATTTTAGTGTTTTCTGTTGCACTACCACTGCTACTTGTTCTATTTCTGGCACTGCTTTGAGTTTTGCTTCCCATTGTTGCACTACGTTATCGTCAATTACTGGGAAACGTTTTAACGCTACTTCGTCTACTTTTCCTTTGTGAGTCAAAGGTAAACGAGCCAGGGGAACATAAGCTCCTGGCATCATGTATGGAGGTAACTGCTGTTGAATTTGGGAGTGTAATTGTTGGGGGTTCCAGACTCCGGCAACTACGACATAAGCTACTAATAAAGTTTGATGAGCTAATACATAAGCTTGTTCTACTTGGGGGGCTGATAATAGGGCGGTTTCTATGTTTGCTAGTTCTATTCGCTTCCCTTTTATCCATGTCTGCCGTTGTTTAGCTCCGACTATTTCCAAATAACCTTTGTTGTGATAACGACCTATGTCTCCTGTTGGGAATAGTCTTCCTAATTGGGCGTGTTCAATAAATTCGAGTGATGTCTGTTGCTGTAGATAACCTCTGGCTAAACTGGCACCTCCAATATAGATTTCTCCTGGTACTCCTTTGGGGACTGGGTTTTGGTGTTGGTCTAGTAAATAAACTGATAACCGACCAGGGTTGCCTACGGGTACCTTTTCTCTCTTTGGTTTTTCTGACCAAGACCAGTGGGTGATTTCTCCTGCTGCTTCTGGGAGACTGTAGAAGTTGTGCAATGACACTGGGTAGCTTTGGAGAAATTTGTTGGCTATTTCTGTTGATAGGGTTTCTCCACTGCAAAGAAGCGTACGCCAACTGTTGAGAGATTTTACCGAGTTAGTTGTGTTTAACCACGAGGGGAGTTCTGATGGATACAGGTGAACTATGGTGACTTTGTGCTGGCCGATTAATTTCTGTAATTCTTTGGGCTCTGAGTTGGCAGCTATAACTACACTACCACCACTGATTAGAGGTAAACCTATTTCTAGAATCCCTACATCTTGACTCAGAGAATTTTTATGCAGCAGAATGTCTTGATTAGTTATTCTCAGGATTTTTTGTAGCCATTGTAAACGTTGAGCTACGCTGTGATGTTCTACTAAGGTTTCATTGAGGATATAGGCTCTTGTGGTAGCTGTTGTTTCTGTGTTTGGGTTGTCTGTATTTTGTTTGGCTATTGATTCCCAGTCGGTGTCTAGACACAGAATTTGAGCTACCGTAGCGCGAGCATCTTGCTCGCTATAGGTGTACCATTTTGATTTGAGATTATTTTGGGTTAATATTACTGAAATGGATGGCAAATCCTGTGATTTGTCTGTTGGAGCTATTGCTACATAAGCTCCTCCTGCTTTGAGTATGGCTAATAAACCTACTACCATCTCTACTGAACGTTCTACACAAATACCCACTGGCGTTTCTGGAACTACTCCCAATTTTTGCAAGTAATGGGCTAGTTGATTGGCTTTGCTATTTAATTGGGAATAGGTCAGCTTTTGTTGTTCAAATACTAATGCTATTGCATCTGGTGTTTTCTCTACCTGCTCCTCAAATAACTGATGAATACATTTGTCATCTGGGTGATCTGTGTTGGTGTTTTTCCATTCCTGCAGTATTTTCTGTTTTTCTGCTGCTGTGATTAAGGGAAGTTTTGATATTTTTTGTTGGGGGTTGGCTACTATTGCTTGTAGTAAGGTTAGGAAATGTGCCATCATCCCAGTGATGGTTGCTCTGTCAAATAGGTCTGTGTTGTAAATGAAATATCCTTCTAGGCCTGATAGTGCTTCCCACAGATGTACTTCTAAATCCATTCTAGCGGTGCTGATATCTTCTTCTCTCTGAGTCACCCTTAATCCTGGTAAATTCCAAGAAGTTATGGGTATACTCACCAGGTTAAATACTACCTGTACTAGAGGGTTATAACTTAAGTTTCTTTCTGGCAGAAGTTCTTCTACTAACTTTTCAAATGGTAAATCCTGATGCTTGTAGGCTTCTTGGGTTGTCTGTTTGACTTGATATAATAGTTCACTAAAGGTCAAATCATCTACACACTGACAACGCAACACCAGGATATTAGCAAACATACCAATCAAGGGTTCGATTTCTACTCGGTTGCGGTTAGCAGTTGCTGAACCTACTACTAAGTCTGATTCTCCACTATAACGTGAGAGTAAAACGAAGAATGCACTTAGTAAGGTGCTAAATAAGGTAGTACTTAAGTTCTGACTGACTTGGGTCAGTTTCTCTGTTAACTCTTGATTAAATTCAAATTTTTCTGCTCCTCCCTGGAAGCTTTGTACTTCTGAACGTGGGCGGTCTGTTGGTAGGGGGGATACAGGGGAAACTCCTGCTAGTTTTTCTCTCCAGTAACTCAGATGTTTTTCTAATACCTCTGCTGTGAGTTTCTGTCGTTGCCAGTGGGCGTAGTCGGCATATTGAATCGGTAGTTCTGATAATGGGGAGGGGTTTCCTTGACTGTAGGCTTCATACAATGTACATAGTTCCCTACCTAGTATGCCTAGAGACCAACCGTCATATATTATGTGGTGCATGGTTAACATTAATATATGAGTTTCTCGGCTGAGTCGTACTAGGGTGACACGCAGCAGGGGGCCTTGGGCTAGGTCAAAGGGTTTTTCTGCTTCAGTGCTAGCTAGTTGTTTGAGTTGAGTTGTTTGTTCTGGTGATGATGGTAATTCTACTGTTGACAGATTGATGTTGGCAACAGGATAAATTACTTGCATGGGTTTCCCGTCTACAGAGGGGAAACAGGTGCGTAGGTTTTCGTGTCGCCTGATGATTTCGTTGAGACTTTGCTCTAAGACTGTTACGTTGAGCTGACCTTCTAGTTGTAGACTCACCAGCATATTATATAATGGATTATCTGGCAAGAGCTGATGCCAGAACCACATCATTTGTTGACTGTAGGATAGTAACAAATCCTCCGAACGTGAAATAGGCTGAATCAGTGACTGATTAGAGTCGTTTACTTGACTAGCCTGGTCTAAAAAGTCCAGTATTTCTGTTTTACGCTCTGCTATCTCTTGACGCAGAGTCAATGTTAAAATCCCTGGGGAAGCATTACAGCGAAGTTGTCCTCCTTCGGCGGAAAATTTTACACCTAGACTACGAAGATAAGATAATAATTCAACTGTTTTAGCAAGTTTCAAAATACTACCTCCTCACTACCTAATTCTGAGTTTTGTAAATCTTGTTTAGCCCAACGAACGGTCTCAATATATTCTGCCAACTCAGCTACCTTTGGCAATTCAAACAATATACTTAAAGTCAGTTCGTTCCCAAAAGCATGACGGCAGCGAGACACAACTTGAGTAGCCAGCAAAGAATGGCCACCCAACTCAAAGAAATTATCATGTATTCCCACCTTTTCTATTGCCAACACTTCTTTCCAAATCTCTGCTAATACCTTCTGTGTCTCTGTTTGAGGAGCTACATACTCCGTTGACACACTACTAGCCACATCCGGTACAGGCAAAGCTTTACGGTCTACCTTACCGTTAGGAGTCAGAGGCAGTTGCGATAACACCATCAACCCCGATGGCACCATATACTCTGGCAACCGCGACTGTAGATACTCTCTCAACTGCGGTATCAGTTCCTTTCTCAACTGGGAACTCAAAGGATTATTCCCATAATTATTCCAGTTACTTGCTACCACCGATTTTTGAGTTAGGGGTGTTAACACCATTCCCTCTGCTGCTAACTCTCTGCGCACAAATACCCCATCCATCAATTCGGGACTACCTTCTGCTGACCAACACAACTCTAAGCTATACCCTAAAGATGCACTTAGTTCATATAACCTCTCTGGGTCGATGCTCTTAGTTTCCTTTGACTCGAAAAACTGCCTCAACTGCTGCACATTCTGTTTTGATTCTGGCTGTGATAGCAACTCTACCAACTCTACATCATTAGCCACTCTGCCATTGACTAAACCACTAAAGCAAATTGATGCTGGCTCCTTTTGTCGCAGATAAGTTTCTATCTGTTGAACACTAACAGCCGCTCCACTTTCTATAGTCGGTGTTATTACTTTTCCTGGTTGTGCCTCTATATGCAACAGTACGCTATAGCGATATTTATTCAGTTCATTGTGTTCTGTTCCCCTCTGTAAACCCATTTGTACATGAGTTATTTCTGGATGTTTTTCTTTGAGAGCTACAAACAACTCTGGTGACACTAACAACTCGGTCTCCTGCTCCATTTGTCTGTCTATCTTTTCTAAGAGTTTTTGTCCCGACAGGGATGGAGTTGCTTGATACAGTTGCACTGAACTGTGAAATGCTCTCATTAATGGCCAACTCCGGATATCCCCTAAGAAAATCATCCCTCCTGGTTTGACTACCCTGATACTGTTTTCTATTACTTGCAACAGATACTCCACACTAGGGAAATACTGAACTATGGAACTCAGTAGCACGACCTCGAAACTGTTATCAGCCACATCAGCCATATCTTCAGCTCCTTTCTGTGCTAAGGAAACATGACCATATTTATCTGGTTCCTGTTCTATTTGTTGTTTGATGTACTCTAATGAGACGTTAGAAATATCTGTTCCATAATAGTTTTGTGTCTGCGGTGCGATTTGAAATAGGAGCATTCCTGTGCCACAACCGATTTCCCACACACTTTCTGGTTTCTGGGCTAATACTTGAGTTACTATATCCCCTGCCCAGATGCGCATTTGCTCTACTGGTATGGGCTGGTTATCGTAGTTGCTAATCCATCCTCTAGTGTTGAATAGGGGGTCAGTTACTTCACTTAGCTGGTCGTAGATTTGTTGGTTGAATATGTCTTGCCAACTATCTACTTGGGTTTCTGATAGTTCTCGGTTGGAGGTGGTTGTGGTTTGGGTTTCTGGTACTATGTATGCTACTAAACGTTTATCTCCTGGGTTGTCTTCTCTTGCTACTACTACCGTTTCTTTAACGATGGGATATGAATTGATAACTGCTTCTATTTCTCCTGTTTCGATACGATATCCCCGGATTTTTACTTGGTGGTCTATTCTACCTATAAACTCTATGTTGCCATCCCCTAAGTACCGAGCCAAATCCCCCGTCTTATATAATTTTGACTTTTGACTGGGGGTAAGGGGGGGGTTGACTTGTGATTTATCAAAAGGGTTGGGAATAAATTTGGAGGCTGTGAGTTCGGGGCGGTTGTGGTAGCCTGTTGCTAAACCATCTCCTCCTATATGAAGTTCTCCAGGCACTCCTATGGGCACTGGTTGCAATTGGGAGTCGAGGATATAGATTTGGGTGTTGGATATTGGCTTACCTATGGGTACTGATTTTTCTAGATTACTATCAGCTTTGACTGGGAAGCAGCAGGTGAATGTAGTGTTTTCTGTTGGTCCGTAACCGTTTATCAATTGACATCCTGGCAGTTTGTCTACTACTTTCTGCACATGGGTGACAGATAATACGTCTCCTCCTGCTAATAGTTGCTTTACTGGTTTTAAGTTTTCTAGTTGCTCTTCTACCATCAGTTGGAATAATCCTGCTGTCAGCCATAGAGTCGTGACTTGGTTTTCCCTAATTGCTGCTCCTATTTCTGCTAGGGAGGGTTGATGGGGTGGCATTACTGCTAGGGTTCCTCCGTTAAGCAGACTGCCCCAAATTTCCAGTGTAGCTGCATCAAAGGATATGGGTGCTAATTGTAGGAATATGTCTTCTTCTGCAAGGTTAATATAGTTGGTATTTTTTACCAGTCGCACTACTCCTTGGTGTCTGATGTTCACTCCCTTGGGTAGACCAGTCGAGCCAGAGGTATACATCATGTATGCCTGATGCTCTGATGTTATTGATACTGTTAGGTTTTCTGAACTTGCTGTATTTGGTAGCTCTGGGTCCAGACATATTACTTGATCTGCTGTTTGAGGTAGATGATGTTGCCATTTTTCTTGAGTCAAGATGATGGATAGTTCTGCATCTTCTACCATGTAATTGAGACGCGAAGTTGGATAATTCGGGTCTAATGGCACATAAGCTCCTCCGGCTTTGAGTATGGCTAATAATCCTACTACCATCTCTACTGAACGCTCTACACAGATACCTAATAAGGTTTCTGGAACTACTCCCAATTTTTGCAAGTAATGAGCTAGTTGATTGGCTTTCCTATTTAATTGAGAGTAGGTCAGCTTTTGTTGTTCAAATACTACTGCTATGGCATCCGGGGTTTTCTCTACCTGCTCCTCAAATAACTGATGGATACATTTGTCGGTTGGGTAATCTGTTTTCGTGTTGTTCCACTCCACAAGTATCCGATCTAGCTCTAGCTGTGTCATTAATGGCAACTTGCTAATAGGTTGCTCGGTCGTCTCTACTGCTGCGGAGAGCAAGTTTTCATAATGTGACAGCATCCGACTAATGGTTTCGGCCTCAAACAAATCTTGGTTATAGACACAAAATCCTTTGATTTCTTCTCCTACTGGCCATAGGTGGAGTTCCATGTCCATCCGCACTGTCATTAGATCTACCATCCATCGCTCCCAACCTAACTCTACCTCTAAGTTAGGTAGACTGAAGGATGGTTGAAAATTTTCTTCCTGCTGAACAGCAAACATCACCTGAAACAAGGGGTTTTGCGATAGAGACCGTTCTGGTTGCAACTCTTCTACCAACTTCTCAAAGGGTATGTCTTGGTGACCATAAGCTTCTAGGGCTGTTTGTTTGACTCGGTTTAATACCTCTGTGAAACTAGGGTCCCCTCCCAGGTCTGTGTACATGACTAGGGAGTTGACAAAGAAACCTATCAACCCTTCTATTTCTCGGCGGTTGCGGTTGGCTATCGGTGTTCCTACTGCTATACTTTCTTGACCACTGTAACGAGACAGCAATATTTTGAAGGCTGCTAACAAGGTCATAAATAGGGTGGTTCCCTGCTTTTGAGTAAGTTGTTTAACTTTTGATGTTAGCGCTGCTGGTATTTTTATAGGTATACTTGCTCCATTAAAGGTTTCGACTGGAGGTCGGGGATGGTCTGTGGGTAGTTGTAGTTGAGGTAAGTCAAGGAGCTTTTGCTTCCAATAGTTGAGTTGGGTTTCGAGGGTTTCACCTTGTAAGTAGTTCCTTTGCCAAACTGCAAAGTCGGCATATTGTATGGGTAGCTCTGGTAATGGGGATGGTTTGTCGAACAGTGTGGCAGTGTAAATGGCTGAGAGTTCTTTGGGTAATACTGTGACTGACCAACCATCCCCTGCTATGTGATGTAATGTGATTTGCAGTATGTGTTTTGTTGTTCCTAGTTTAAACAACTGAGCCCGTATGGGGGGGTCTACTTCCAGATTGAATCTTTGTTCATTTTCTTGTTGGAGTAGTTGTTGTAGTTTGGTGGTAGCTTCTGATGATGTTAACCCACTTAGGTCTTGTATGGGTAGTTGTAGTTCAAAGGGGGGGTTGATTATTGCTACTGGTGTGCCATTGATTTCACAGAAGGTGGTTCTGAGAGTTTCATGGCGAATGATGATTTGGTTGAGACTTTTTTGTAGGGCTACGTAGTCTAGTTTACCTACTAGATGTAGGATTAATGGTATATGGTAGGCGTTGCTACTCAAGGCCATTTTTTCTATAAACCATAGCCTTTGTTGTGCATACGATAATAGTGGGGGTTTGCCGTTTCTCTCAATAGGTTTTATTTGAGACTGCTGTGAGTATACAGATTGTTTGGCAGTGTGCAAAAAGCTGATGACTTCTCCTTTACGTTCCCGCAGTTGAGCTAGCCATGTGGGTGTAAGTTTTCCTTCAGGAGCACTATAGTGTAGTTGATCTCCTTCAAGCCAAAGTTGGATGTCGTGGTTGCGAAGCTCAAATAAAAACTCTTCTATCATTTGCATTTGTTTCATACCTATATAACTCCTTGATTACGTTTGTTAGCTGTGTTTTCTTGGGTAATTGAATGTGTTTTAGCCGCCCAAATACACGTATCTATATACTTACTTATACTTTCCACTGTAGAAGATTCAAATATTTTGTTTAAAGGAAACTCTATGTCAAAACCTTGTCCTATTCGAGATACCACTTGAGTTGCCTTCAAAGAATGCCCACCCAAATCAAAAAAGAAGTTATCATGTATTCCCACCTTTTCTATTCCTAACACTTCTTGCCAAATCTCTGCTAATGCCTTCTGTGTCTCCGTTTGTGGAGCTACATACTCCGTTGACACACTACTAGCCACATCCGGTACAGGCAAAGCTTTACGGTCTACCTTACCGTTAGGAGTCAGAGGCAGTTGCGACAACACCATCAACCCTGATGGCACCATATATTCTGGCAACCGCGACTCCAGATACTCTCTCAACTCCGGTACCAGTTGCTTTGCTACCTCGGAACTCAAGGGATTATTCCCATAATGATGCCAGTTACTTGCTACCACCGATTTTTGAGTTAGGGGTGTTAACACTATCCCGTCTTGGGCTAACTCACTGCGCACAAATACCCCATCCATCAATTCTCCTCTTCCCTGAGCAGACCAACACAACTCTAAGCTATACCCTAAATCCGAACTCAGTTCATATAACCTCTCTGGGTCGATGCCATTGACTGGCTTTGACTTTAACGTCTGCCTCAACTGCTGCACATTCTGTTTTGATTCTGGCTGTGATAGGAACTCCACTAAACCTAGGTCATTAGCCACTCTGCCATTGACTAAACCACTAAAGCAAATTGATTCTGGCTCTTGGTCTCGCAGATAAGTTTCTATCTCTTGAGCACTCATATCCGCTCCACTTTCTACAGTCGTTGCTATTACTGATGCTGCTTGGGATTCTATATGCAACAGTACGCTATAGCGATATTTATTCAGTTCATTCTGTTCTCTTCCCCTCTCTAAACGTATTTGTACATTAGTTATTTCTGGATGTTTTTCTTTAAGAGCTACAAACAACTCTGGTGATACTAACAACTCGGTCTCCTGCTCCATTTTTATGTCTATCTTTTCCTTGAGTTGTTCTACTGATAATGATGGAGTTGCTTGATACAGTTGTACCGAACTGTGAAAGGCTTTCATTAATGGCCGACTCCGGATATCCCCTATAAATATCATTCCTCCTGGTTTGACTACCCGGATACTGTTTTCTATTACTTGCAACAGATACTCCACACTGGGGAAACACTGGACTATGGAATTCAGCAATACGACATCGAAACTGTTATCAGCCACATCAGCCATGTTTTCGGCTCGTTTCTGTGCTAAAGAAACATGACCATATTTGTCTGGTTCCTGTTCTATTTGTTGTTTAATGTATTCTAATGAGACATTGGAGATATCTGTGCCGTAATATTTTTGTGTCTGGGGTGCGATTTGAAACAGCAGCATTCCTGTGCCACAACCTATTTCCCACACACTCTTTGGTTTCTGGGCTAATACTTGAGTTACTATATCTCTTGCCCAGATGCGCATTTGTTGTTCTGGTATTTGCCGGTTATCGTAGTTGCTTAACCATCCTCTGCTGTTGAATAGGGGGTCACTTACTTCACTTAGTTGGTCGTATATTTTTTGGTTGTATACGTCTTGCCAACTATCTACTCGGGTTTCTGATAGTTCTCGGTTGGAGGTGGTTATGGTTTGGGTTTCTGGTACTATGTATGCTACTAAGCGTTTATCTCCTGAGTTGTCTTCTCTTGCTACTACTACTGTTTCTTTAACGATGGGATATGAATTGATAACTGTTTCTATTTCTCCTGTTTCGATGCGGAAACCTCGGATTTTT
>NZ_JAAHIG010000700.1:0-1808 GCF_010692305.1 Moorena sp. SIO4G3
TTGCCTATTGCCTATTGCCTATTGCCTATTGCCTATTGCCTATTGCCTGTTCCCTATTCCCTATTCCCTGTTCCCTATTCCCTGTTCCCTGCTCCGAAGTCCCTGCTCCGAAGTCCCTAAAAATATGTACCTCACCAAATTTTAAAAAAACTATCCTGAACAAGTCCTAATTAATCCATGGGCAAGTCCCGCAGGAAGTAAAAGCAATCACTTTTACTATCCGTGCCCTTGATTCGCCCCAAGTAGCCAGTTAAGGGAGAAGAAAGCTCAATCAATATTTCGTGTAGTTCTGGCTGAGTCAAGGACTCGGGTGGATTGGAGAAGTTATAGGCTCCATCGATCATCTCTACTCCCACCGTGTGATTATCTCTATTGTCAATCAGCTTTTTCACCAGGTGGACAATATGCGATCGCAATTTCAGTTTTTCAGAAACATGATTAATATATTTCTCAACTTCCTGATCAGCTTGACCAGGTATCAAGTAATTCTTTAGTATAATTAAATCAACGGAATTGGGATACTGGCTTTGGAGTTTCACCAGCTTCTCAAGAGTTTCAGGATTAATAATTGCCATACCATGTACAATAGCTGCATCCATAAGTTGTTTAGTCGGCTCACCAGGGCCAATGATTAACTTAGCCGTTTTATTAAGTAGTTCTTGATTGTTTAAACGTAACGTTCCTAAATTCAACAGTTGTACTGCCGTATCGTTAGGAATTTTTTTTCCAGCCTTGCACTCACCCACCAAGGGATAAGGTTTTGAGCAGTATAAATCTAAGCCACCAGCACCACCTTTGTGAGCATGGTCGATGGTAAATCCGAGAAACTTAAGGCTATCACGAACAATAATTTCAAAATCTGTTCCAGCTTGATAATTAGTTTTACCTTGATCGAGTTCTTTGCTGCGATTTCCTAATGCTGCTATGGTATTTATCCAAGCTACATCTGGATTAGATGACCTTAATTGCTTGTTGCTACTCCAGCCTATAAATTTTTTTATCTCTTCGTCAAGGGCTTCAGCCGCTGGGTTAGTAATCGCCAGGCTAGCGATTTGGCTCTGTAATTCTTCCAATTCCGGATACAGTGGCGGGAGTCGATTTTCTAGTTGGTGTCGGCGTTGGCTGAAAATGCGATCGCTTAATACTGGCCAATCGTCAGTAACCCTAATATTATCACCTAAACTAACAAACTTCCCAAGGGGCTGACTAGTATTACTTCTAGCTACTTCAATCACTTTAGGAAACTGATAGACCCGCAAGTAAGCCAGGAAAATACGCTGCTGTTTCTCAAGTCTTGCTTGTAATCCTGCTGCTGTCCATACCGTTAACGGTGATAAGTTCTCCAAGGATTCAGTTTTCTTCAGGTGTTGGCAAAGTTCACACCTAGCCCAAGCCTTAATTAAAACTGTCTCAGAATTCGGTGCTGTTAGACTTTTTTTAGCTATTTCTATAAAACTAGGGCGATAATAGTGCTCAAGAGACAGGGTATTACCTGATAGTGTATTACTTGATAGTGTATTACTTGATAGTGTATTACTTGATAGTGTAGACGACGGATATAGGACAAATTTACGTCCTGGATTGATAAATAAGTGAGGTATAGCAGCAATCATTCGCCCTTGGATTAAGGCTTCGATATCTGGTGCCGGTAAAAGTAGGGCTATTGAAATTCTATCTTGCTGACTCATTATCTTACTGACTCATTAGTAAATATCTAGATCACTTACTATCAATTAATCTCATCCCTGGCTTCAACTGTGTAACTCCTGTTAACTCTAGCAGTTAAACATAAAAATTATATATCGTAA
>NZ_JAAHIG010000701.1:0-1779 GCF_010692305.1 Moorena sp. SIO4G3
ACGACCCTCGTTGCTATTTGTTACGGTCGATGCCCGGTATTATCCGGGGCACCTCCGCTCCAGAACCGTGCGTGAAGGTTTCCCCTCACACGGCTCCTAGGTAATCTCGGTCTATGACCGGCCTTTTGGCTTGCTCCAATGTATCTGTTGATGGCAGCTTCGATGAACTGCTAGTAAGTTCTTTTTGGACCAATTGTCGTGGTTTCCATCTACATGATGAAGGTGTACATCTTCGCCTTCTAAGAACTTCAATCTACAGTGTCCACAGGAATGGTTTTGCCGTTTCAAGGCGTCTGAGGTAGCGTCTGAGTAGAGGCGGGAATTCCTTTTACTCCAGTAAACTAGGTCACCATCATAAGGTGACTTAGTCCCTTTAACGTTTGCGTGTTGATTCTGTTTGTACCCCACTTTTGGGAATGCTTTTTTACATAGTTCGTTGGCCTGGTACCGGTTCACTTTCTTTTCCTTTCGGAATTTACGGTTAGCGGTTAGGTTCATGAACCATAGGCTATCCCTTGGGCTACTCATATCACAACTACTGTGGTAATTACGCCACCCGCGAACGATTGGGGCTAGCTTTTTTGCTTTTACTTTGGCACCATAGTTCGAGTTGTTGACCACGGCTTTGATTTTCTTACGGATGTTTCTGTGGTTTTCCTCTGAGGGAATACACGAAAACTTTCCGTCTTTTCTGACGCGGAATTTCCACCCCAGGAGACGAAACCTTAGAATAAAGAAGCCTTAATTAATAATTTTTAACCCTTTTTTGCATAGTCTGTCCCCTGTAAAGGCTTCTTTATTCTTACGGTAACTTCATAGGAAGTCAAATCCGTCTGTCGTTTTGGTTAGCTTGGTCTTTTCTTCGTTGATTTCCATTCCGCGTTCTGCCAGGAAGTCTTTGACTTTCTGGAGAATCTTTTCAGCATTGTCTTTTGGCTTGAGTATAAATACCATGTCGTCTGCGTATCGCAGGCTGGTGTGTATATTCTCGATTCCGTTGAGTGCCACATTTGCTAATAGGGGGCTGACCACACCGCCTTGGGGTGTTCCTTGCTCTAGGAATTCCGGATTGATGCCTGCTTTTAAACACCTGAAAATCCCCTGTTTTAGGCACGCAGGAGCTAGCAATCTATCCATGATTGAGCTGTGTGAGATGCGGTCAAAGCATTTCTTTATGTCTAGTTCGATTATTCGCTTGTTTATACCGTTGTGGTCTGATTTCAGGTGTAGGAATAGGCGTTTTTGCACGTCTTGTGCTCCTCTTCCTGTTCTAAAACCATAACTGTCGGCGCTGAACGTGGCCTCATGGGCTGGTTCCAATGCGAATTTGGCTAAACATTGCCATGCTCGGTCGGCTATGGTTGGTATCTTTAACATTCGAGTCTTTCCATTCTTTTTCTTGATTGGTTTTTCTCGTAGTCCGCTATGTTTCCAGTCGTGGCCATAGAGGTTTAATGTTTCCACCAGTTCCATGCGTTCCCTGAAATTGAGTTTGGACTTTCCGTCAATTCCAGCTGTTCTTTTGCCCTTATTTAGCTGTGTTACTTGTTGGACAGCCAGCAGTTGTGCTGCACGGGACTTCATAATCAGTTTCTGTAATGACTTGGCTTTCTTCAGGTCACCTTCTCGAACCGCTTTATATACTCGCTTTTGTAGGCGGAATAAATTTTGGTGGTGTTTTTTCCACTTCTGATTTTTCCAAAGTTCACTATGATTGCTCATGTGTCTAACCGTGCTCTACTAGAGTTTGCATATTCTGAATACCCGCAGGCAGTTTTC
>NZ_JAAHIG010000702.1:0-1763 GCF_010692305.1 Moorena sp. SIO4G3
CGGATACATTTAACCCGGCAATTCCTGGCAAAACCCGGAAGCCGTGTACAGCACGTCGGTTATCGACGAGGAGGTATCCCTCAAAGCTTTTAGGTAAATCCCAAAAGCGCCATTATGATCACGGTCAATGGTGTGGCCACAATTTGGGCATTTAAATCGTTTAGAACCGCCTAATTTGCTGTGAATGTGGCCACATTTGGTACAAGTCTTGGATGTGTATTCTTCAGTAACATCTACTACAAAACAACCTCTTTTGGCTGCCTGATGCTTCAATGTCATCTTGAATCGATAATGTGCCCAAGACATCATTTTTCTGACGGTCTTGCTTCTTATTTTCCTTTTTGTTTTGCTCACCATTTGAGATGTCTCAAATTTGGGAAGGTAAATAAATTGATACTCAGAAGTAAGAAAACAAGCAACCTTTTTGTGGGCTTCGTCTATAAGATTGCGGATTTTTACTCTGATTCGCTGAGCGGCCTTCCTCATTTTGAATCTTTTTCTTTTGTTTTTAGATCCTTTAGCTAAAGAGACGCGAGATATTAGATCATCTAAGTGACAACAAAGGCGGTAAATTCGTCCAATGTCTCCTGAACCTATATCTAGAAACCTTTGGGCGTCAAATCCAGTCAAAAATGTCCTTACTCCAGGATCTAGAGCAATACTTCTATTTGGTAGAGAAGGTTTGTCAGGTTTTTTATCTATGGCAAAAGTAATAAACCAACGTCCTCGATCAATGACCAGAGTAGGGTCATGAAGAATTTTTTCCGGCATTGATTCGCTACTGTGAAAAGACAATCCTTTCGTTTCTTTTGGATAAAAAGTTCCTTTCCTGAAGTTAACCTTATTGAACCTGATCGATTGAACTGAATCTGAAAACCTCCTAAACTTAGCTTCTCCGTCTACCTTCTTGGCTGCTTTATGAGCTTCAAAGGCTTGAAATATTGCAGATTCTCTGGGACTGTAAGGTGTTTTGCCAACCCATTCAGGGACGTCTGACATTATTTTCTTTCTAAGGTCGTACTTCCCTATTTTTGTGGTTTTCAGAGTCGCGATCGCCTGATTGTAACACCATCTCGCGGCATTGATCCAAGTCCTCCATTTTAGCTTTAATTCTGTTTCCGGGTAGACTCGGATCTTCTTTGATAACTGACTTGTATTTCCTGAGTCCATAGAGTCTACAACTGAAGACATGGACGATGGCAAGGATGTCTTCCACCATTTCTTGTTCTGAAGATAGATTTGACTGGTCGAGAACCACGATCCTGCAACCGTTCTGTTCACAAATCCATTCGATAAGCTCGAATCCAAATCTTGCCATCCGGTCTTTGTGAGCGACCACAATTTGGCTGACGTCTCTTGACAAAACTCGTCCCAATAGGGTTTTAAGACCTTTTCTGCGGTAGTTGAGTCCTGATCCGACATCTTTGATGACTTCCGCGCTCGGGAACTTCCCTTGAAGGAACGCCGCTTGCCTTTCGAGATCTTCTTTTTGTTTTCTGGTAGAGACTCTAGCGTAAATAATTGTTGGTTTGTTCTTGACTTCTCCAAGCACTGAATCGACGTCATAGCGTCGCTGGTTGCTTGGGGTTCTAATGGTTTTAATTTTGCCCTCTTGATCCCAGTACCTGAGTGTTCGTTCAGATACTCCGAGGATTTCGCGGGCTTTTCTGGGTGAGACATACCTCATAATCTCCGGCAGTTCCTGGCAACCTTTCTATATACTAACAAAGATTGCCGGAAATTGCCGGAGATTGCCGGAAAAA
>NZ_JAAHIG010000703.1:0-1749 GCF_010692305.1 Moorena sp. SIO4G3
GCTGCCACCAACAGATACATTGGAGCAGGTCGAAAGACCAGAATATCTAGGAGCCGTGTGAGGTGAAAGCTTCATGCACGGTTCTGAAGGAGAGGTGCTCCCCTTAATAGGGGACATCGACTCTAACTCGTAAGATGGCGGTGAAAACCCGCCCCTTCAGGAGTGAAGTGACTCCCTACCTTGGCCACACCGAGCAGGCGACATCCTAGCAGAGTGAAGCTGGCAACAGGACGCAATCAGACAAGTCTCAGATGCTTGACACTGGTGTTAACGGGGAGGTGACATGGGTAACAGTAGCAAAAGTCCTGAAAAAGTGTCTAAGTAGGCAGCCGTAATCTGATAGAACCAAAAAGGCTGGATTCCCGCTATCATCACAACATTTTCTCTTTGATAGTTGTAATCTCCGATGAGGGAATAGGCAAATTGGGAACGAAGTTACCGCAAGAATAGTGGAGCCTTTATAGTTAGTCGGCTATGGGTAAAAGGGTTAAAAATTTTGGTGTAAGGCTCCACTATTCTAAGGTTTCATCTCCGGACTGCCCTAAATCACCATAACAATCTAGCGAACGGAACAAGTAAAAACGGCAGCAACAACGAGTCCGTAGACCGGTCGAATCTACGGTAAGTTATGTCAAAACTTAATCCTCACTGCCGGGTAGGATGTAGTCGAACAACTGGCTACGGGTATCCAGAATATACCAAACTAATGGAGAGTATAGGTAGACACATGTCTAACAGATATAGTGACCTCTGGAAGAGCCAAAAGTGGAAGAAACTCCGCCAAAATCTCTTCCGCCTACAGAAAAGGGTATATAAAGCGGTTCAAGCAGGAGACCTTAAGAAAGCTAGGTCATTGCAAAAACTGATACTAAAATCCCGTTCAGCCCAACTTTTGGCCGTCCGACAGGTTACACAACTCAATAAGGGCAAGAAAACGGCGGGAATTGATGGTTTGTCAAGCCTCAATTACCGTGAACGCATGGAACTGGTTGAAGCATTGAACCACCATGGGCACGACTGGCATCATAGCGGACTCCGTGAAATTCCAATCCCTAAAAAGAATGGAAAAGTAAGGATGCTAAAGATACCAACCATCGCAGACAGAGCATGGCAATGTCTAGTAAAGTTAGCCTTAGAACCAGCTCATGAAGCCACGTTCAGCAAGGATAGCTACGGATTCAGAACGGGCAGGTGCGCCCAAGATGTCCAAAGACGTCTATATAACCACCTAAAAGCCAGCAAATACGGGTCATGGTTAAAAAGATAATAGAACTAGATATTGAAAAGTGCTTTGACCGTATTTCCCACTCCTGCATAATGGAAAGGCTTATAGCACCATCCAAAGTCAAAACGGGAATATTCAGATGTCTAAAATCAGGAGTATCCGTCCAATTTCCAGAACAGGGAACCCCACAAGGGGGAGTCATAAGTCCTTTATTAGCAAATGTGGCCTTAAACGGCATTGAAGATGTACACACCAGTCTCCGTTATGCCGATGATATGGTATTCATCTTAAAACCAAAAGATGACGCTGATAAAATCCTGAATAAGGTAAAAACTTTCTTAGCAGAACGCGGAATGAACGTCAGTGAGAGCAAAACCAAAGTAACTAAAGCGACAAACGGATTTAACTTCCTATGAAGTTACCGTAAGAATAAAGAAGCCTTTACAGGGGACAGACTATGCAAAAAAGGGTTAAAAATTATTAATTAAGGCTTCTTTATTCTAAGGTTTCGTCTCCTGGGCTGG
>NZ_JAAHIG010000704.1:0-1730 GCF_010692305.1 Moorena sp. SIO4G3
GGGATACTCTTGAACCGTCATTAATCGGTACAAAACCGGATAATACGGTCAAGGTGCATTCTATTGTTGTCCGAGTGAGGAGTGGTCATACAGCAATTGGAGTTGAGCCTTCCGGAGACGAAACCTTAGAATAAGGCAGCCTTAATCATAAAGTTTTAACCCTTTTACCCATAGCCGACAAACCATAAAGGCTGCCTTATTCTTACGGTAACTTCTAACCACTCATCTATCTGGACGTTCCTCAAATCCCGTTGAGGAGTTGCTTGAAAGCCTGAGATCTGCTATGTTTGCTGTCAAGAATACCAATCGCAACTGCATCTAGCAAATCTAGTTCCAAACCTTCCAAGAAACGCGCGGTACGACGCAACAATACTGCCTGCACCTCGGCTCTACTCATGTACCGGGTGATATCCTTGTCCGTACCTCTGTCAAGGATGTTTTTGGCAGCATTATGGTCAGCCTGCAACACGACCCCATCAAATCCGGTAAAATTGTCCCCAGTTCTGTGCCCCAACAGGGTGCCATTCCTGGAGTCAATTTGCGACGTGTAACTAGGCTGAACTTCTGTGACAACCGAACCAGTCCAATTAGCCCATTTCTGTAAAGAGTCCCGCATCTCTCCTTTCATCCAACTATTCAGTTTGCGAGACATAGTCTTGGACTGGCGTTTATTCCGAATCGGTTGCGTTAAATCTTCTGCAAAAATTTTGAGAGCTTCTCCATTGAAAAGAGATTTACAAGCTGCTCCTATTATCGCCGCTAGTTCAGCTTGGTTCTGTCTGTAACGGCGATTTTCTGTTTTTCTGGTTAAATTATTTTCTAATATCCTAGCTGACTTGGCTGGATCTATTTTTTCTAGTTTTCTGTGCAGTGCCCACAGTTTTCCTCTATTGCGGTTTTTGGCATAGATACGATCTGACTTCTTGGTAGCAGCTTTGCCTAGTCCTTTCCCGTGAGCCTGACCATCTGAATCATAGAAAGCCTCGGTATAGCCTTTATCTACCCCAATACTGCGACGTTCAGACGGAATATCGACGACACCATGACCTACTAAAAAGTGAACCTCGAACCGTTCCAATTCTAGGTTATAAATTAGTCGAATCTGACCTTTTATCTTGCGGTTAGACCGTACAACTACCTTGTTCCTTTTTCCTCTAACAAGTCCAGCTAATTCTAACTGGTAAGTGTTACGAGAAAGCCTTTTGCATTTGTACCCACCTTGTTGGTAAACAATTTGATTCCTAACCCAGGAATGTCCACGCTGATACTCTTTCCTTACCCATCGGTGCAACAAAGCATTGTCTAGGAAAGCTAAAGTCTTAAGCTGCTTACATAGTTCTTTTCGCTTTCTCTGATTCTCTTTGCCAGGAAACTTCCGGTAGATATTTTTGATTACTGCCTCTGTGCAGGCAGCTTGCTGTGCAGTGATCGCTTTAGCTACATCACTAACTGTCCATTCCATTAACTTGGAAGGCAAACTCAACGATTCCGGACTTCTGAAAGATCTGACTTCGGAGTATGCTTTCTTCCAGTCAATGCTCCAGTGATTAATGCTGCCCAACTTGTTGTAGGATTCAGACCTGACAATCCCTAACTTTCCCATTGTAGAGAGCAGTTCAGTCTTAACCGACTCAGTCATCCCCGCTACGGGGACAATCTGAGTTGATATTTTCTTTGTTGCTCTTACTGTTTTGGGCTTGGGCATTGTCAGGTCTGAATCTTATATTCTA
>NZ_JAAHIG010000705.1:0-1713 GCF_010692305.1 Moorena sp. SIO4G3
TCGCCGCATATCCGTCACCCCGAATTCTGAATTGGTGGTTGCCCCGGCTGGATAGTACTTGACGGCTTTGACAAATTCAGCCGCTTTGGCCGCGATAATGTCTTCAGGGCTGGTGTTGTCCGTTAGGTAGAGGGTCATCAGTGGCTCAAATTGCTGGCCAGCTGGGATGGCGGCAATGATGCGATCGCGATAGGCTGCCGCATCTGCCAACGAGCGGACTGGCGGCTTCAAGTTTGGCATAATGATGGCGCGGGCAAACTGACGCACGGTGTGAGGTAAAACTGCTTGCAGCAATGCTCCATCACGGACATGTAGATGCCAATCGTCGGGTTGGGTCAAGGTAAGCTTTTGCATGTTTTCATCATACAAGCCGCCTGAATCTCTCCTGCCCCAGTCCCCCTTGCTTACCCCTTACAGGGGTAGATTTTTAAGATTTATCCAGAGCTGAAGATCGGCACAGCGGTTGATTCAGCGAAACACTCTGGGATGAATCCGCCAATGGGTAAAGGGTCTCCCTTGAGGAGGGTGGCTAAAATGACGAGGAGTCCCCGGCGGAAACAACTGAGGACTCGTGGCTGTGGGGGCGTTGGCGTGGATGGGAGGATGGGCGCTGAGGTGAGACGGGTTGGGGGTTGGGGAGCGTGAGACTGAGAGGGGTCATCCATCGGATAAAGCGAGCCATCCACCGCATATAAACTGCAGGCCGTAAGGTGAGCATCGGCGTGTCCGCCCACACTGACTAACCATAAGGTGGCCACGGCAATCGCGAGCCAGAGTCGCTCCACTCGCTGGGGATCCCGCATACGGGTGAGATGCCAATGCAGGCCACCTCGCTTAATATCTTTAAACACGCATTCAATCCAGCTCCGCATGCCATACCATAAGATTTCGGCGTGGTTGGGGTCGAGGTCGGTGACAATGAGCCACGGGTCAGCATAGCCGTCATCCCAGCGAGCTAACAGCGTACACTGGAGCGGGTTGGTCTTGAAACAGCTCACTCGACCGGACCACGCGGTGCCCACCTGAGGGACCACGCCATGGAGGGGCACAAATCCTGGAGTGGACTCCGGTTGATACTGGCCTTGATGATTGATGCGCATAAATGGATGCCAATGTAATGCTTGAATCGCCTCATAGAACCACTTGGCATACAAGCCTCGGTCCGTGGTGAGGATCACCCACCAATCTTCTGGAACGGCGGGGTGGAGATGCTCCAATAGGGCCAGCCAATGGGGTTGCCAACTCCCTTTGGCGTTGGCCTCAAGGACTTTCCACGCGACGGGAATGCCACACCCTCGATAGATGAGGCTAATGACCAACAGACTAAATCGATTCCCCAGGGTTGAGGCATCAGCCGCCAAGACCAACCGTTTCTGCTCCGGGGGCCACCAACTTAAGATCCACTGCACCAAGGGCACAAAACTCCCCGTCACATCCACCTGGGCTCGCTTGTGTCCCCATTTCTCCTGACTCCCCTTGTACCATTCTTTTAAGCGCTGTCTCACGCTATTCTCCGAGTGGTTGAGGAGGGCCGCTAAAAATGCTGATACCGTGCTGACTCCACAGCTTTGGGTGATGGCAATGCCAAAGCTCCACATGGCCAGCACCACCGCTTGAGGTTTACTCAAATGCGCCATGTTATGGATGACGATCCGCATCCAGGCTTGGTACGCTTCAGGCCGATGATTCAGCCGATGATTCATATGCACTCCA
>NZ_JAAHIG010000706.1:0-1692 GCF_010692305.1 Moorena sp. SIO4G3
TCCATTAACTGTTCTAATTTTTCGACACTCAACCCCTTCACACGAGCTTGAATCTCAGGGGATAACTCTCCAAAGCGCCTTTGAAGCAATCGTAGCAGCAGTCGCTCAGCTTCTTCCTGACGACCTTCTTGACGACCTTCTAAAATACCTTCCTGACGACCTTGCTTAATGCCCAACCTTTCGATACTCGTGACATACTTCATGTTGACCTCCTGTTCGTACTGGTTAACTTCTTCACGAAAGGCTTGTTCTAGTGCTGAGGGTAAGTGCATTACCCAGTCAATGAAGTGATACAAGTTTAGGATGTCTTGCCGCTGATACCCTTGCTCGTACAATCGTCTGGTCAGAGCCATTTTCCAGATTTTCCGTTGCTGGCCATCACTGCGAGTATCAACCGCTTTCAGGTGAGCCATGATTACGGTGGCAAAGGGATTGGCACTTTGTTCTAATTCTGCCCACTGCTGTTTGTAGTCTAGCAGTTTCACCATCAAAAAATTGAACTGGATTTTACAGCCGAAGATTTCGCTACTGTATTGGGTTGGTCGCCACTGGGGGTTAGCATCACTCAAGACTGCTAAACTAGCCACTGGTCGATTGTAGCGTCCGCTAATCCGATGATGGTAGGTGTACATCCGTTTAGCAAACTCCGTCTGTTTTTCCCCTTGGACTTCCACATGAATTAGAATCCAAGTTTCTTGACCATTGTTGAGCCAGACCTTAACCAGTTTGTCAGCCCATCGACGTCCTACTTCCGCGTCTCGCACCACCTTTTGCAGTTCTTTGTCGAGGAATTCACTTGGACGAGACCAATTGATTTGACTATGAATGTGGGCAAAGCATAGGGCAATGAAGGGCTCAAAGTACCATTCCAGGGTGTCTTTCCAGGGGGAATCATAGTCCGCTGCTGGGTTAATCATTAATTTTCTCTAGTTCGGCTGATTAATCTAATTAATCACCAAACCCTGTTTCCCTGCTCAAAAAATAGTGAAGGGTTAATCACAATTAACCCTTCAGAATAGATACAGGACATATCAGTCCTGGTTTTAATCAGCGTTTTAATTAGCGGCTTCGGGTGCTGGCAGATGGTCTACTAATTGCTCAACAGATTCTACATCAATGGCCACATCCATTAACTGTTCTAATTTTTCGACACTCAACCCCTTCACACGAGCTTGAATCTCAGGGGATAACTCTCCAAAGCGCCTTTGAAGCAATCGTAGCAGCAGTCGCTCAGCTTCTTCCTGACGACCTTGCTTAATGCCCAACCTTTCGATACTCGTGACATACTTCATGTTGACCTCCTGTTCGTACTGGTTAAGTTCTTCACGAAAGGTTTGTTCTAGTGCTGAGGGTAAGTGCATTACCCAGTCAATGAAGTGATACCAGTTTAGGATGTCTTGCCGCTGATACCCTTGCTCGTACAATCGTCTGGTCAGAGCCATTTTCCAGATTTTCCGTTGCTGGCCATCACTACGAGTATCAACTGCTTTCAGGTGAGCCATGATCACCGTGGCAAAGGGATTGGCACTTTGTTCTAATTCTGGCCACTGCTGTTTGTAGTCTAACAGTTTCACCATCAAAAAATTGAACTGGATTTTACAGCCGAAGATTTCGCTACTGTATTGGGTTGGTCGCCACTGGGGGTTGGTATCACTCAGGACCGCTAAACTGGCCACTGGTCGATTGTAGCGT
>NZ_JAAHIG010000707.1:0-1684 GCF_010692305.1 Moorena sp. SIO4G3
GTAAGCGTTCAGGGGGTAGAAGAGCCCTCGCCAAAAATGGCAGCGAGAATATGCTAAGGTAAGAAACATGGAACAGCAGCGCCCAAACTATATAGAGCAAGTCCCCTGGTCAGATTGGGAAGAAACTCCAGCCAGTGTCAAAAAACTGGTAGAGGGCATGGCGCAGCAAATTGAAAATTTAGAAAAACAACTGAGGGATATATCGGCAGTTCAGCAACAGCTATTAGAAAAAACCCGACGCACATCAAAGAATTCATCATCGCCTCCTTCCTTTGACCCACCAGGGCTGGAAAAAAAAACACAGAAAAAGAAAAGTAAGAGAAAACGAGGAGGTCAACCAGGTCATGATGGGCATAATCGAGACTTGTATCCAATAGAGCGGTGTAACCAGATCATTGACCATCATCCAACCAAATGCTCCTGTTGTGGAAAAAGACTAAGGGTCGAAGATCAAAACCCCTATCGCCACCAAATAGTAGAGATTCCACCGATTGAACCGATTGTGATCGAGCATCGTTTGCACTCCTTGAAGTGTGGGCAATGTCAGACATCAACCAGGGCTAAATTGCCAGAGGAGGTCAACAGGAGTGGATACGGAGTACGAGTAGTAGCAATGGTGGCACTACTGAGTGGAGTTTACCGCAATAGTCAACGCCAGGTGCAAAGTGCTCTAGCTGACTTGTTTGAGATTTCCATGTCATTAGGAACGGTAAACAAACTCCGGCAAGAAGCAAGCGATGCAGTGGCAAGCAGTGTTGAGGATGCCAAACTTTATATCCAACACTCAAAGGTGGTAGGAGCAGACGAAACGAGCTTTAATCAAGGAAATCTAGATGGGAAAAACCCCAAACAACGAAAAGCGTGGTTGTGGGTGGCAGTCACGCCACTAGTGACATTTTTTGAGATTGCCCTAACTCGTTGTACCTCTGCTTCTCAAAACCTACTGGGTCAAAATTTTGGTGGTATTTTAAACTCAGACCGTCATGGTGCGTATAACTGGGTAGACAAGGAACGTCGGCAATTGTGTTGGGCACATCTGCGACGGGAATTCATTAAAATCTCGGAACGTCCTGGGGTATCTAAAGAATTAGGGACTGCACTGGTTAAACAACAGGAGAAGCTGTTTGAATTGTGGCATCGAGTACGAGATGGCACTTTGAAACGTTGTCAGTTTCAATTGCTAGTCGAGGAGATACGTGAAGCGGTCAAGTTGACTTTAAAACAAGCAGATTCTTACTCGATTGGGTCACAGGAGAAAACACCCCTTGCTAAAACTGTCCGCACTTGTCGCCAACTACTCAAAGTTGAACCAGCTTTATGGTTGTTTGTGAGTGTTGAGGGTGTGGAACCAACAAATAATGCAGCAGAAAGAGCCATCCGTCCAGCAGTAATCTGGCGACGTACCAGTTTTGGTTCTCAGACTCAAGCAGGGAGTGCTTTTGTTGCTCGTATGTTAACTGTTGTGACAACATTGAAGTCCCAGCAGCGTAATGTCTTGGAGTTTTTGACAAATGCAATCAACGCTGCACGCGCAGGTAAACCTGCCCCTTCGTTACTCCCATAGGTAGCTATTTCTGATGACGAACATGAGCAAGAGCTAGTGATCGCAGCTTAATAATTTTATTTCATTATTACTCCTGCCGGGTGTGTTTTTTTGATGATTACACCCCCCCTGAACGGTTAC
>NZ_JAAHIG010000708.1:0-1672 GCF_010692305.1 Moorena sp. SIO4G3
CTACTCCCCTATTTTCCTAATCCCTATCGATCCATTAACCATGACTCTCAAAACCATCTTTATCAGTACTGGCGAGGTATCTGGTGATTTACAAGGGGCTCTACTGATTGAAGCATTGAAACGTCAGGGAACAGGAGCTGGCTTAGAGTTAGAGATTGTTGCTCTAGGCGGTGAGCAAATGACCCAAGCTGGTGCGAAGCTGTTGGGTAATACCACTAGTATTGGTTCTGTAGGAATTCTGGAATCTTTACCCTTTGTGCTGCCTACCCTGAAAGTCCAAGGTCGTGCTAAACAGTATCTCCGGCAGGAGCCCCCTGACCTAGTGGTGCTGATTGACTACATGGGACCAAATTTGAGTATTGGTAGTTTTCTCAAGCGTGAACTACCGCAAGTACCGGTAGTTTATTATATTGCTCCCCAAGAGTGGGTTTGGTCTATCTCTAAGCGCAACACCAGGATGATTGTGGAGATGACTGATCGAATGTTGGCAATTTTCCCAGAAGAAGCCCGTTACTTTGTGGAAAAGGGAGCGTCAGTTAGTTGGGTAGGTCATCCCCTGGTAGATCGGATGGAATCTAGCCCAAGCCGGGAGGAGGCTCGTGCTACCTTAGGCATAGCTCCAGAACAAACTGCGATCGCACTTTTACCTGCCTCTAGACAACAAGAAATTAAGTATCTCATGCCTGTAGTCTTTGAAGCCGCCAAGCAGCTACAGTCACAATTGTTGGATACTAAGCAAACCGGCCAGCTTAGCCAGTCGAAGGGTGAAGGGTTAAGGGAAAGTCAAGCTGATTCACCACTATTTTGGATTCCCCTATCCTTAGAAGCCTATCGCCATCCCATTGAAGAAGCAGTACAGCGCTATGGTTTACAGGCTAAGGTGGTAGCTGGTCAAACAAAGGAAATCTTGGCTGCTGCTGATTTAGCCATTACCAAGTCAGGTACAGTGAATTTGGAACTAGCACTACTAGATGTGCCTCAGGTGGTTTTCTACCGAGTTAATCCCTTTACCTACTGGCTTGCTCGCACCTTCTTGAAGTTTTCGATTCCCTTCATGTCTCCCCCTAACTTGGTAGTAATGCGTTCCATTGTGCCGGAGTTGTTACAAGATCAAGCCACACCAGAGAATATTGTCCAGGAATCCTTGGAACTCCTTTTTAATCAAAAACGGCGTCAGCAAACTCTGAAGGATTATCAGGAAATGCGCCAGTTATTGGGTGAAGTGGGCGTATGCGATCGCGCTGCTCAGGAAATTTTCCAGCTAATGAGCTAAAACCCATGTAAAATGGGTTTTAGCTTAGCATGCTCAAAGACTAATTGTTGGGTTTATCACTGATAGCTGAATGCTTACTTTTTTTGTTCTACCGAACTGGCTATGTAAAACTTTTACTCAACTTTTACTAAATAGCTAGTATAATCATGATTCGGCGGTAATTAAGTTTTTTTATATAAAAAATTTTGATAAATCACCCACCGAATCAGACTTAGTGGACATTTCAGTTAAATCTTTTCATTAGTAGTCCTATAAAGAATTATTATTGCTTTGTTCTGTGTTTAACAAGAAAGGAAGTCTAGGAATATCATCACCTATAACAAGAACATTTGGCACTTTAGAGCCTCCTTGTTTCCAAGCTTCTAGTATCTCAATTTGGAGAAAAAGTTTACCTCCTGG
>NZ_JAAHIG010000709.1:0-1668 GCF_010692305.1 Moorena sp. SIO4G3
AAACAGAAAAACATCAAGCGAGAGTTAGCCACTTAATTTATTGAGTGGAAAGCGAGCGTGCCGGGATTTATCCCGGCGTTCGCGTTCTAAGGGATTCGTTTTGTTCTTGCTAATATTTCCAGAAACTCCGAAAGGCTCAATCCAGATTCTTTAGCCATTTTTTTAAGAGCATCCCAGCCTTCCTGGGTTACCGAGACACTATACGACCTCTTTCGCTTCCCATGAATACTTGGCCTTCCCCTTTTGATGATTTGTTTTGACATTTACTTGACCTCTCATTTCTTGCGGTATACAATTAAGGTAACACAGCAAAAGGTCGATGTAAAAATGTACGGTTGTCAGCAACATTTAATAACTACGACGCCTGAAAATCAAGCAATTATAGAGTTCATCTGTTCGGAAGCTAATAAGCTAACCAATTGTGGCCTGTATTACTGCCGTCAAATGTTGTTCAAAAACGGCAAATACCTTAATAAGGCTGAACTGGACAAAGTAATGAAGGCGAATGTCCATTTTAAGGCCATGAGATCCGCTTGTGCTCAACAAACCTTACACGGAGTAATTGAGTCCTTTGAGTCTTATAAAGCTCTTAAGAAAAAGTACGACAAAGGGCAGTTAGCAGATAAACCCAGAGTCCCAAATTATCGAAAAAAGGGAGGTCTGGCTGTAGTCAGTTATCCTGCTCGGTGGGTGAAGCTAATAAAAGGTCAACTCCAATTCACCCTGGGGAAGCAGATTAAAGTCTGGTTTGATATCGACCATTTTTTGCTCCCCATGCCATCTAACATAGACCAGAAGTTAATCAAAGAATACCGTTTTGTTCCTAGAAATGGCTGTTTTTACCTAGAGTTTGTATATGAGCGACAAAATCCAAAACCAGTAGTATCCACGAATAAAGTCTTAGGGATAGATCCAGGTCTTAACAACTGGCTAACTTGCGTTTCCAACCTAGGGAGAGCTTTCATTATAGATGGCAAGAAAGTTAAGTCTCAGAATCAATGGTACAACAAGCGTGTAGCTGCGATCAAAAAAGGTAAGACTCAAAACTATTGGGATGATAAATTAGCTTTTCTAACTGAAAAGCGAAACAGGCAAATGCGCGATAATGTCAACAAAATCGCCAGGTTTGTCATAAACTGGTGTCAAAGGAACAAAGTGAGTACCATCGTGTTCGGCTGGAATAAGCGAACTAAAGATGGCATCAATATTGGCAAAAGGAATAATCAACAATTTGTTCAGATTCCTACTGCTAAATTAAAGAATAGGATTGAGCAACTATGCGTCGAACACGGTATCAAATTTATTGAGACAGAGGAAAGTTACACCAGTAAAGCCAGTTTCTTGGATCGTGATTTTCTACCTGTACTTGGTGAAAAACCCGAGGGGTGGAAAGCTAGTGGGAAAAGAGTAAAGCGTGGTCTTTATCGGTCGGGGAAAGGTGACTTGATAAACGCCGACTGTAACGGAGCTTGTAATATCCTCCGCAAAGTAGCGACACAGCTAGGGTTTTCCCTAGCCGAGGTCGGTAGAGCAGACTTGAACCTGCCACAACGGTACAAATTAGACTCGTTATCTAGATCGTATCGTGAAGCGTCGTGCAGCGTGGTTTTAACCCGCGAAACGACATCCGCTTAGAATCCACGTGTTTTCAAACCGTGGAGAGTTCAA
>NZ_JAAHIG010000071.1:0-30895 GCF_010692305.1 Moorena sp. SIO4G3
TTCTTCTCCTTTAGATAGTGATGGTAGGTAGTAATAGCAATGCCCCTGGGCTTAACCTGGAACTAGTATCGAACCCACTGAACACACGGATGCAATAAACACACGGATGCTACAGTTGAGCAATAGGTGATTCACCACGGCACTAGGGAGGCTATCCCAATAAACAATACTAAGAGCTAATTCGTAAAGTAAATCTTAAGAAGTATGAAAGCCTTGCTATGATTGTCTTTTAGCTATTAAATAGTTCAATTGTTCTATGTTGACGCAAGCCTTATCCTACAAGGTTTAGTACGAGTTGACGAATCAGCTCTAAAAATAAAAATAGTAGGGTAACCATCATACCAGTAATGACGAAGGATGTGATTGCCCAACCCCGTTGATGGCGCTTAAAGGCTTTGATACTCTTCCAACGGCGACTTTTCCATGCCCACTCATTGCCCTTGATGCCCAAAATAATCCCCATCACTGGCCAAGCCAAAAATCCAGTCACTAACGATAGATCACTCCAGGCAATCAGTCCAATCCATACTTGATTGGTGACACACCATAAACCCGGTAGGCAAAAGGCACCCCAGTTCCAGCCTTGAATCTCTGCTGGCACTGGAACAGATTCGTCAAACACTTGCTTGCAACCGGAATTATTGATCGGAGTCGGTGGCGGGTAGGATTGAGACTGGGGAGTTACAGCTACAGTACCCTTGATTTCTGTTTCTCTAACCTTAGAATCATCAGAATCATCGGTTCGGATTAGGTCTAGAACCTCTTCAGCAGATTGGAATCGCTCAGAGGGTTGGGATGCTAGCAAACGAGAGAGGATAGGATTAAACTCTGGCGAGAGGGTTAGTTCTTCTTCAGTTCGCCAGCTAAGGGTATAAGGGTCAACTAGTTCCTGAGGCTGTTTACCAGTCATCAGTACTAGTGCTGTCACTCCCAAAGCATACAGGTCACTATGGGGAGCAGCAATCCCTAGGCGTAGCTGTTCATCAGGGGCATAGCCAACTTTACCTAGGCAAGTCCCACCAGCGTAGATAGCAGAGTTTTGCCCAATGCTTACGGGAGTATTGACTTCTAGGGCAATTTGTTTGACACCACCCAGGTCAATTAATACTGGCACTCCATCGGAACCCCGACGGATAATATTGTCTGGAGCAATATCCCGGTGAATTATGCCTAATTGGTGTAGGTAGCTTAAGACCGGGAGCAATTGCCGAAACAGTTGGAGAATCTCGGTTTCGCTGAACCGTTCCCCTTTGCTTACTCGTTCTTCGAGTAAGGTTTGATAGGTTTTTCCTTCAATGTAGTCTTGGACGAGAAACAACCGTTTGCCATCCCGAAAAAATTCCCAGAATCTCGGAATTTGGGGGGATGAAAGCTTGTGCAGCATGGTTGCTTCCCGTTGAAATAGTTCTTCGGCTTTTTCTAGGGTATGGGTGCCCTGGTTTCTTGGAGTCAGCTCTTTTAGGGTTACTAGTTCATTAAAGCGTCCAGTGTCTTTGGCTAGGTAGGTTTTGCCAAATCCCCCTTGTCCTAAGGTACGTTGAATAATGTAGCGATCGCGTAATCGGCTTCCAGTCTCTAATCTATGGTCTAGATTAGTATTGTCCAGATTAGTATGGTCTAGATTAGTATTATTTAGATTAGTCTCTAGGGGACTGCTACTGGAAGGAAGTAGAGAGGCACCACAACGAGAGCAAAAACTTGCCCGACTGGGATTGATTTGCTCACATTTCATACAAGTGATTGAATTCATGGCTCCACTCTTTTGAATACCAGTTGGGTTCATGCCGTTGCTGCCTAGTTAATTGGTATTATAATTGGCACTATAATTGGCTCGATATGATCTATTTTAGCCACCATGAGAAAAATCATAGTTCATTCAAATGTGAGGCTTGGGGTAAGTATTGTGGACGGTTGATGGTGAATTGTCAACAAATTGTTAATTAATTGTCAACCGAAGGAAGCAATCTTAATAAGACTTAATCAGAAATAGTTAATAAGAAATATTTAAGAATGTAGCAATTATTAACGATTTCACTATTAAAATTTAAAGTTATGTGCGTAGAACGTGGGTGATGGTGCAAATAACAGGAACAACAAAGTTACTGGGTGTGATTGGTGATCCAGTGGAACATTCGTTATCACCACTGATGCATAACCGAGCGATCGCATCCTTGGATCTCGATTATGTCTACCTAGCTTTACCGGTAAAATCAGCAGATTTGAAAAACGCGATCGCTGGTTTTGAGGCGATTGGTCTAGTGGGCTTCAGTATCACTATTCCTCACAAACAGACTATCATCCCCTTGTTGTCGGAAATTTCAACAGTGGCTCAAGGGGTGGGAGCAGTGAATACTGTTTATCGCACCGATCAGGGTTGGATTGGTACGAATACCGATATCGAAGGATTTATCTCCCCGTTGAAACGGTATAACCGGGATTGGAGTCAAACTACTGTAGTCATTTTGGGGTGTGGTGGTGCCGCACGAGCTGTAGTAGTCGGTTGTGCTCAACTCGGTTGTACTGAGATTCATGTGCTTGGTCGCAATCAGGACAAGTTAGGTAAATTTAAGCAAAGCTGGATCAAGTCTGACCTTGCTATTACTATTCATACTCATCCTTGGGAACAACTACCGGAACTCCTGCCCCAAGCCAATTTGTTGGTTAATGCTACTCCTGTGGGCATGTATCCCAAGGTCGAGCAGTCTCCTGTGGATCAGCTAGCTATGGCCAGGTTGCCGGAAAATGCGATCGCTTATGACTTGATTTACACTCCTAATCCCACTCAGTTTTTACGACAAGCCAAAGAACAGGGCGCGATCGCCATTGATGGATTGGAAATGCTGGTGCAACAGGGAGCAGCAGCTTTCAAAATTTGGTTAGGACAAACTCCGCCAGTGGATATTATGCGTCACGCTCTGCAGGAGAAATTGGGATTGTTGAAAACTTAGCTAAAATTTAGGCGTTGCTGAATCTTCGCGCTGAATAGGAGTAGAGTGGGCATCCTGCCCGCCCGAGAATAACCATGAAACTGGCAAGATGCCAGTTCCACCCCTGATGTCCATTCCACAGGCGCGCACCTACTCTTAAAATCATTCCATTATTAAGCAACGCCAAAATTTATAGCACGGTGCTATAAATCTCGACAAGAGACATAGTGATACCAAGGTTTGGGTGGGCTAGTGGTATCGGTAGGGAAAGAGGTGAGAATGATCGTACCATCGGGACCCGTCATCCAACCTTGAGCTTCCACAATCCGTTTTCGCTGAGAATTCTGTGGAATAGAATTGTGTTCGGTCGATGGCTCTAATCTCTGATTGTTATCAAGATTGTGATCAGTTTCACTGAGGGTTTGATCATCAAGAGTCACCCAATCAGCAATGATGGTTTGACCGATAATCGGGTCGAAGGGACTAGCCGGAATGCCACCGCGTCCAGTAACAATAAATTCACCAAGTTCATCTACGGAGATTTTCCCACTTCTCGGACAGCTAGCAACAATCAGTGATGATGGGTCAGTTAAATTGCTTGGTAGTTGATCTAATCCCCGAGGGGGTTCAGGATTGCCCGTTTTGATGGTCACTATTCCTTGTGTACCAGACTTAGAACTGGCATCGATATCATTAGTGCGATTTCCATCAATGGCTTCGCGCTCCTCAATCAAACGGACATCTTCGGCCTCAATGGTGATCTCACCGCCTTTTCCTTGTGCAGCTTTGGCAATGATATCGTTACCATTACCACTTGAGGGGAAGGCAATCAAAAATTCGGTATCAATAGTAATGTTGCCACCTGTAGCTTCATCTAAAGCCTCTGCGGAGATTAGGCTTTCGTTAAGCATCGCTATTGAGTTTGATACGTTTAGTGTGATATTCGCTCCATCTTCGCCTCCACTCAGTTGAGTTTCAGCTAAAAGTTTTCCGTCGTTAAGCAACAGGGAATTAGCCGTAATTTCCAGATTCCCTGCTATCCCTTTCTCACTTCTGACTGTTATTTCCCCTCCATCCTCAACCTTCAGGGAATCAGTATCGATTGTGATCTTACCAGCTTGACCAGTAGCTTTCTCTTCTGCAGCGCTGGAAATGAGTCCATCATTAACAGTTAGTGTATTGGCAGTTAATATAATATCTCCACCTCTGCCATTGCCGTTCGTGCTAGCATTTAGCCTGGCACTATCAGTCACTGAAATAGATTTAGCCTCAATTTCAATCTTACCACCCTTGCCCCCTGTTGACTCAGGCTTGACACCAGTCAAGATCCGACTAGGTCTGTCATTAATGTTCACTCCGTCTATTAAAAACTGATCACGAACCGTAATGATCACATCCCCAGCATCCCCCTTGCCTTTAGTAACAGAAGCTAACCTGGCACCTTCAGTAATGGCCAATGAACCTTCTGTAACTGTGATCCTGATATCGCCAGCATCCCCCTTACCCTGGGCTTGAACATCACTAACTATACCACTATTTACTGGACTCAGCTCCCTGATTCCGTCAAATAAAACGCGATCGCGAGCTATTATTTCCACATCACCCCCGTTTCCTATACCTTTGGTTTCGGAAATTATCAGAGCACCGTTAGTAAACGAAACTGACCCAGCTTTAATCAATACCTTGCCACCGTCGCCCACTGCTTTATCTGTAACTCGAGTGAAGATAATACTTGAAAATGAATTACCTTTTTCATTAGTAGCACCCCCATCAAATATAACCTCATCCTCAGCAATAATTGATATGTTGGCACCATTTTCATCGGTCTTGCCAGGATTTCCTTGGTCATTGATATCACTACTTAATTGACCGCCATTGGTCACTAAAACTGACTTTGCCTTGATGGTGATATTGCCACGACCACCTTCAGCTTGTGATTGGTTGCTATCGTTTTGGTCTACTTTATCCTGACCGACCCGAGAGCGCAAACCGCTGGCTACTCTATCATTACTTGCTACCCCGTCAATGGTAACTGTATCCCGAGCTGTTACAGATATATTGCCCGAATTTCCTTGTCCGAGGGTGTCAGCTACGAGTCTAGCACCATTTTTGATAGTGACTGATTCCGCATCAATCGATATATTTCCTGCGTTGCCGATTGAGTCAAGATTCACTTTAGTCACAATCGAGTTATTGTTCTTGTCAACGATAACTTGATCCTCAGCAATAATTGTTACATCTCCACCATTTCCCTGTCCTTTGATCCTCGACTGCAAGGAAGCATCATTCATAAACAAAGAGCCTGTGGTAATGGAAATACCACCACTATTACCGATAGCGTGTTGTTCTATGTTGTTGACAATTCCAGTAGTAGTGTTAGGATTGTCCGAATTCCCTTCAAAGGTGACTGTGTCATCAGCAATAATGGTCACTTTTCCAGCATCAGCTTGACCAAAGGTACTGGTTTCGATCTGAGCACCGTCAGTGGCAAAAAGTGAGCCAGTATAGATAGTGATATCCCCACCCTTTTCTGTGCCGAAGGTGTTGCTAATAATAAAACTTCCGTCAAGGGATAGTTGATCGTTTGTAACCACGGTAATATCCCCTGCTTTACCAGAAGCGGAAGAGGCATCAATGCGATCGCGTAGGGTCGGCTTAGCCGAATCGCTTATTTCAATCCCGCCTCGATAATCAATCAAGACCTCGCCACCATTTCCTGAAAACCTCTGGTTAGTCTTATCTACAGTACCGTTATCGTTGGCTATGGTGCCGTCACCAGTCAGAATTGAACTAATTTTCAGGGTTTCACTCACTAAGGATGGGTTAGCTTGATACTGATTGGTTAACAATACCAATCCATTCGGAGCATTAATCTTAATCTCACCAATTTTGATATTTGCACTAGTAGCAGCCGTCCCAAGGTTAGACCCTAAGTTGCCACTATCAGTATTTCCTGGAAAACCGCCGAGTAATGTCCAATCTATACCAGCACGGATATCTAAGGTAGGTTGACTACTACCATCAATTACGAAAGATGTTGCCGCTTCATCGGACAAGGTCACATTAGCCAGACTAGCCAAGAAGGGATTAGAGTTATTAGGACTAATGGCATTATCTGTTGTATCGGTAGAGTTAATCTCGATGTCTCCAACGGTAACACTACCTCCTGCCAAAACATGGAGTGACGCTCCGGTATAGTTTCCTAAACTCACATCCCCATTAGTCAGAATAATCGGATCATCAGTACTAACTAAATTTCCCGGTAACCCATCCAACTGTTGGATGCTGATATTTCCGCCAGCGGTATAGTGAGCATCCCCCCCTACTGGATTATGCGATTGGCCTTTGGCCACGCTACGCGAACGCAACCGTAAATCACTACCAGCCCATAAACCACTATCGGTATGGTTATGGGCCGCAATATCAATGGACTGATTACCCTGAATTAGCAGCAAGCCACCAGAGTACGCCCTAAACGGTTGCGCTACACTATCCCTGATGCTGACTGTATCTTCTCCGAACAGAGTCAAATCCCTACCAGCCTCCAGTTGACCCTGTAAATCCAAGTTGCCAGCGGCTAAGGTTAAATCTTGTCCTACGGCTAAATTCCCAGCATTTGTAATTGTGCTCCTCGGGTCATATTTGCCATACTGCAATCCTGGGGTGATATTAATCGTTAACAGTGGCGGGGCTTGATAGGATGTGGCACTAAACTCTTGCCCATCACCAAATACCAGGCTATTGGCAGTAGAGGCGAAAAAGGAACCAGCTACATCTAATCTCGCCTTGTTTCCAAACACAATACCATTGGGATTGAGCAAAAACAGATTTGCTGCACCATCTACTCCCAAAGTGCCTAGAATATTCGATAGATTACTGCCGGTTACTCGTGTTAAAATATTCTCAATCCCAGAGGGATTAGCAAAATAAACCCGTTGCAGTTCTCCTACATTAAATTCACCAAAACTATGGAACAAATTCTCCCCACGAGTTGCTCCCCCTTCAATTAAATCTGCCAGTGCCCCCTTGACCTGTACATTAGGAGTTACCCTTGACCCTTCATTTCCCAAGCTGCCATCGGGAGTCATCTCAGCTAAAACTGGAGCAGAAAAACCCCAAGCTAAACATCCGGTTAGGCAAATTATCCTTAATTCTAAACAAGCACCAACAGCCATGAGCTTTCTAACCAATCAAATGGTATTATTGGCAAATTATATAACAGATTTTACCTTCTAAAAATTTAAATACTTTTAACTTAACTAATCTTAATTATTCGGTTAATCATTAGCTAAATTAGAGGTTGTCTGAGAAGTATCATTTGCTACATCCAAGCCCCCTAAATCCCCATCTGTAAAAAAGCGAAGCATCCGCTAATTCCCCCCAGAATTGGGGGGTTAGGGGGGCGAGGGACTTTTAGAAGCAAATTGACTCTTGTTCCCCCCAAAGTTGGGGGGCTAGGGGGGCAAAATTCAGTATCAAAAAACTTGGGAGATATCCTCTTATTAGCTAAATCATTAGACTTCGCGGCAGTTGTCGGGAACAGGGAATAGGGAACAGGGAACAGTGATAAGATTTGACTCTCTCAATACTGAAATTAATTGTTATCACTTCCGTTATTAAGTTTTTTTGTACTGGTGCAAGATCTCAGTATTAGATATTATCTGTTCCGGTGATCCGCTGTTTCCCTTTCCCTTTGAGGAATAATGGTATTCCAATCTAAATGCTGAACAGCTTAATTGAAATCCCGGCAAGAGAAATAGTGATACCAAGGTTTGGGTGGGCTAGTGGTATCGGTAGGGAAAGAGGTGAGAATGATCGTACCATCGGGACCCGTCATCCAGCCTTGAGCTTCCACAATCCGTTTTGGCTTAGAATTCTTTTCGGTCGAGGGAGCTAAGGTCTGATTCTTATCAAGATTGTGATCAATTTCCGTAAGGGTTTGATCATCTAGAGTCACCCAATCAGCAATGATGGTTTTACCAATAATCGGGTCGAAGGGACTAGCCGGAATGCCACCGCGTCCAGTAACAATAAATTCACCAAGTTCATCGACTGAGATTTTCCCACTTCTCGGACAGCTAGCAACAATCAGTGATGATGGGTCACTTAAATTAATTGGTAGTTGATTTAATCCCCGAGATGGGTCAATATTGCCCGTATTGATGGTCACTATTCCTTGTGTACCAGAGTCAGAACTAGCATCGATATCATTAGTGCGATTGTCCTCAATGGCTTCGCGCTCCTCAATCAGGCGGACATCTTCGGCATCAATGGTGATTTTACCGCCTTGACCCTGGTCAGCTTTGGCAATGATATCGCTACCATTAGGACCAGTTGGGGGAAAGGCAATTAAGAGGTTGGTTTTAATAGTAATGTTGCCACCCTTAGCTTGATCGAAAGCCTCTGCGGAGATTAGGCTTTCGTTAAGCATCACTATCCAGTCTGATACCTCTAGTGTGATATTCGCTCCCTCTTCGCCTCTATTCAGTTGAGTTTCAGCTAAAAGTTTTCCGCCGTTAAGCAATAGGGATTTAGCTGTAATGTCCAGATTACCTGCTACCCCTTTCTCACTTCTGACTGTTATTTTCCCTCCATCTTCAACCTTCAGGGAATCAGTATTGATTGTGATCGTACCGGCTTCACCACTGAAATCGCCCGAGCTGTCAGACAGTAAACCACTGGAAATATTATTATTAGTGGAACTAACTCCAGAGATAGTAATCGAATTAGCATTGACTGTAATCTCGCCAGCATTTGCGCCACTATTAGGGAAGGATTCCGGAGATAAACCAAGATTGCGTTGCCCCAATAAGAAGTGACTAGTAATCCTTTCAGGGGATAAGGCTTGGTCATAGACCGCGACTTCATCAATTACACCATTGAAGGGTTGGTTTAAGAAGCGTTGCTTTGAGTTTTGGTCAGCCTCCGCCCAATTTCCGATCAAGACACGGGGGTTTTGACCGGTAAAAGCACCTTGGTTGTTACTCCTGATTTCCCTACCATTGACAAAAATAGTGTTGGTGTTGGAGTCTTGGTCGTAACTAGCCACAATGTGATACCAAGTATCTGCTTGATTAATGATGTTGCTTCGTGTTTCCAAGTCCTCCTCAAAGTTACCAAAACGGACCTTGCCCTTCTCGGTCACTCTGAAATATAGACTGTTACCGTTATTATTAGTCCCTTCCTCTTCGTTATGTATCCCTAAATAGGATTGCTGTTTAATTTCGTTTGGCTTGACCCAGGCTTCTACAGTGAAGGATTTATTGCTGATATCTAATTCCGAACCTGGTACAATAATACCAACATCCACGTTAGCATCATCGTTGCCATCAAATTTTCCTGCTGTGCCTGATACTCCTGGAACTCCCTGAGTTACGCCATTGTTGTAGGTACCGTTGAAGCCATTACCAGAACTGTCAACAGCCTTCTCTATCGAATTGGTTTCGTCTAAACGCCAGTAGGCTACTGGCTGATCTCGTTGCACAATATCCTGATAGGACTCAGAAGCTAGAACTGCTGGCATTAAACCAAGGGTTCGTGCTTCCACCCGCCCACCATTGATCAGGGATAGGGAGGAAGTGATGATATTAATCTTTCCACCATTACCAGTAGCTGTCTCTTGTACACTGCTGGAAATGACTCCATCATTCTTGAGCAGAACGGATTCTTGTGCCTTCACAACAATGTCTCCACCATTCCCTTGTGATAAGGTAGCAGTGGAAATTTCACCTCTGTCTTGAACAGTTAGTCTATTGGTGGTTAATATAATCTTTCCACCTCTTTCATTCCCGCTCGTGCTAGTATCTAGCCTCGCCCTATCAGTCACAGAAATGGAGTTAGCTTCAATGTCAATTGAACCACCTTTTTGATCACTTTTGCTGTCTATTCTCTCAGTTGGCACATTACTGAAAATACCACTAAGTGTGCCATTCATGCCCACTCCGTCTATTGAAACCTGATCACGAACCTTAATGATCACATTGCCACCATTCCCCTGGCCTTGAGTACTAGATATTAACTTGGCACCTTTAGTAATCGCCAATGAACCTTCTGTAACTGTGATCGTGATCGTGCCACCATTCCCCTGGCCATCCCGTTGAACATCACTAAATATGCCACTCTCTACTTCAATCAGCTCGTTGACTCCATCAAATAAAACGCGATCGCGAGCTATTATTTCCACATCACCCCCGTTTCCTTGGCCACGGGTGTTGGAAATTATCACAGCACCGTTAGTAAACGAAACTGACCCAGCTTCAATCAATACGTTGCCACCGTTGCCTACTGCTTGAGGTCTAACGCGAGTGAAGATAATACTTGAAAATGTCTTGTTTTTTTCATTCTTACCAGCGCCATCAAAGATAACTTCATCCTCAGCAATAATTGATATATTGCCAGCCTTTCCTATGTCATTGATTTCAGTACTTACTTGACCGCCATTGGTCACAAAAACTGACTTTGCCTCTATCTTGATCTCGCCACCATCACCTTCAGCTTGTGATTGGTTGCTAGACTCTCTATCCGGACCGACTCGAGACCGCAAACCGCTGGATATATTCCCATTATTTGCTATCCCGTCAATGGTAACTGTATCCCGAGCTTTGATAGTTATATCGCCAGCATTTCCTTGTCCCAGGGTGTCAGCTACGACTCTAGCACCATTGCTGATAGTCACTGATTCGGCATCAATCGATATATTTCCTGCGTTGCCGATTGCGTCAGGCTCCACTCTGGTCACAATCGAGTTACTGTTCTGGTCAACGATAACTTGATCCTCAGCAATAATTGTTACACCACCACTATTTCCCTGTCCTGTGATCCTCGACTCCAAGAAAGCATCATTCATAAACAAAGAGCCTGTGGTAATGGAAATGCCACCACTATCACCGATAGCGTTTTGTTCTATGTTGTTTAAAATGCCAGTAGCCTCACCATTTTCCGCTTTCCCTTCAAAGGTGACTGTGTCATCAGCAACAATAGTCACTTTACCGGCATCTGCTTGACCAAAGGTACTGGTTTCGATCTGAGCACCGTTTGTGGCAAAAAGTGAACCAGTCTCGATCGTGATATCTCCACCCTTTTCTGTTCCGAAGGTGTTGCTAATAATGAAACTGCTGTCAAGGGATAGTTGATCGTTTGTAACCAACGTAATATCCCCTGGTTTACCAGAAGCGGAAGAGGCATCAATGCGATTCGGCTTCGCCGTTCCCGTAGCGTGGCCTACGGCCTCCGCTTCGCGATCGCTTATTTCAATCCCGCCGCGATAATCAATCAAGACCTCGCCACCATTTCCTGAAAATTTCTGGTTACTCTGATCTACCGTACCGTTATCGTTGGCTATGGTGCCGTCACCAGTTAGAAGTGAACTAATTTTCAGGGTTTCACTCACTAACGATGGGTTAGCTTGATACTGATTCGTTAACAATACCCGTCCATTGGGAGCATTAATCGAGATCTTGCCAATTTCGATATCCGCACTAGTAGCAGCCGTCCCAAGGTTAGACCCTAAGTTGCCACTATCAGTATTTCCTGGTAAACCCCCCAGTAATGTCCAATCTATGCCAGCACGGATATCTAAAGTAGGTTGACTACTGCCATCAATTACGAAAGAGGTTCGAGCTTGATCCGACAAGGTCACATTAGCCAGACTAGCCAAGAAGGGATTGGAGTTATTAGGACTAATGGCATTATCCGCTGTATCGGTAGAGTTAATCTCGATGTCTCCAACGGTAACACTACCTCCAGCTAAAATATGTAGTGACGCTCCGGTATAGTTTCCTAAACTGACATCCCCATTAGTCAGAATAATCGGATCATGGGTACTGACTAAATTTCCGGGTAAGCCATCCAACTGTTCGATGCTGATATTTCCGCCAGCGGTATAGTGAGCATCCCCTGCTACAGGATTATGCGTACGCAACTGTAAATCAGAACCAGCGAATAAACCACTATCAGTATGGTTATGGGCCGCAATATCAATTGACTGATTACCCTGAATTAGCAGCAAGCCACCAGAGTACGCGATAAACGGTTGCGCTACACTATCTCTAATCGTGACTGTATCTTCTCCAAACAGAGTCAAATTCCTACCAGCATCCAGTTGGCCCTGTAAATCCAAGTTGCCAGCGGCTAGGGTTAAATCTTGTCCTACTGCTAAATTTCCAACATTGGTAATTGTGCTCCTCGGGTCATATTTGCCATACTGCAATCCTGGGGTGATATTAATCGTTAACAGTGGCGGAGCTTGTGGGGATGTGGCACTAAACTCTTGCCCATCACCAAACACCAAACTATTGGCAGTAGACGCGAAAAAGGAACCAGCTACATCTAAGCTGGCATTTGGTCCAAACACAATACCATTGGGATTTAGCAAAAACAGATTTGCTGCACCATCTACTCCCAACGTGCCTAGAATATTCGATAGATTACTGCCGGTTACTCGTGTTAATATCCTCTGGATTCCAGAGGGATTAGCAAAATAAACCCGTTGCAGTTCTCCTACATTAAATTCACCAAAACTATGGAACAAATTCTCCCCACGAGTTGCTCCCCCTTCAATTAAATCTGCCAGTGCCCCCTTGACCTGTACATTAGGAGTTACCCTTGACCCTTCATTTCCCAAGCTGCCATCGGGAGTCATCTCAGCTAAAACTGGAGCAGAAAACCCCCAAGCTAAACATCCGGTTAGGCAAATTATCCTTAATTCTAAAAATGCACCAAATGCCCTAAGCATCCTAACTAATAAAATCCTGTTATTGGGAAAGTCTATAACAGATTTTACATGATTAAAATCAAAGCAAATGTTTACTTAACTAATCTTAATTATTATAAATAATATCACGGAAATGATTAGAAAAATTATTAGTAAAATCCTTAGGTAAATTATTAGGTTGGAATCCAACAGGACTTAAGCTGCCAACCGGTTTTACGAAGTAATAAGATAATTAAGTGTATAAGCATTCAGCCGTCAGTGGTCAGTGGTCAGTGGTCAGCTGATAGCGTTTATCATAGCTATGAGGTACACATTATTTTTTACCTCTCCCCACTTCTAAATTAATTGCTACCTGCTCCGAAGTCCCTGCTCCGAAGTCCCTAAAACCCAAATATTTGTACCTCATGGGTATAATAATTGCTAGAGTTTATTTAAAAACACCTAAAGTAGGGTGGCACAGTCTTCGACGCATCGGACCTAAGCCATAAGCACCTCAAGTAGCGTATGCATAAGCTGATAGCTGATAGCTGATAGCTTAAGTAAGTACTACCATTAGAGGACTAATAGAGCACTAACTATGGGCAATACCTTTGGACATCTGTTTCGAATCACTACATTTGGAGAATCCCACGGGGGTGGGGTTGGGGTAGTCATTGATGGCTGTCCACCGCGAGTGGAAATTTCTGCGGCAGAAATTCAGGTAGAACTAGACCGCAGGCGTCCAGGTCAGAGTAAGATTACTACTCCTCGGAAAGAAACTGATACCTGTGAAATTGTTTCGGGACTATTTGAGGGCAAAACCCTGGGCACACCAATTATGATTATGGTGCGCAATAAAGACACTAGGCCCCAAGACTATAGCGAGATGCAAAAGACCTATCGGCCTTCCCATGCTGATGCTACCTATGATGCTAAGTATGGCATTCGTAACTGGCAGGGGGGAGGACGTTCTTCAGCCCGGGAAACTATCGGGCGAGTGGCAGCGGGTGCGATCGCAAAAAAAATTCTCCAGCAAGGTGCTGGTGTAGAAATCATTGGCTACGTCAAGCGTATCAAAACCTTAGAAGCTATCGTAGACTCCAACACCGTCACTCAAGACCAGGTAGAAAGTAATATTGTTCGTTGCCCTGATGGGGAATGTGCTGAACGGATGATTGAACTTATTGAAGAAACTGGACGTAGCGGTGATTCCATTGGGGGTGTAGTAGAATGTGTGGCTCGCCATATACCCAAAGGATTGGGAGAGCCAGTGTTTGATAAGCTAGAAGCCGATTTAGCCAAAGGGGTGATGTCCCTACCAGCTAGTAAAGGTTTCGAGATTGGCTCTGGCTTTGGGGGCACTGTACTTACCGGCAGTGAGCATAATGATGAATTTTACACAGACGAAACCGGTGCAGTGCGTACGGTTACCAATCGCTCCGGTGGCGTTCAAGGTGGCATTAGTAATGGCGAGACTATTATTATTAGAGTAGCGTTTAAACCCACTGCTACCATCCGCAAAGAACAACGTACTGTCACCAGTACTGGTGAAGAAACCATTCTAGCTGCTAAAGGACGTCACGACCCTTGTGTTTTACCTAGGGCCGTACCTATGGTAGAAGCAATGGTTGCTTTGGTATTGTGCGATCACCTGTTGCGTCATCAGGGTCAGTGCGGTACTTTGAAGCATTAACTTAGCAATGACAACAAGCACTTCCTCCCAGTTTTCGGTTAAATTTTGGGGAGTCCGAGGCAGTATACCTAGCCCTGGACAGGACACAATTCAATATGGCGGCAATACGTCTTGTGTAGAGATGCAAGTGGCTGGGTTACGCCTGATTTTCGATGGTGGTACTGGCTTGCGGTTGCTGGGAAAAAGCCTTAAGCAGCAGTTACCCATTGAAGCTTATTGGTTTTTTACTCACTACCACTGGGATCATATTCAAGGCGTGCCATTTTTCATTCCAGTCTTTGTGGAAGGGAACATTTTACATATTTATGGCGCAGCTCCCCCTGGGGAGTGCATGGAGAAACACTTCAAGGAGCGGGTGTTACACTTGAATGCTCCAGTTCCTACTAGGAGAGTAGAGGCAGAATTGAAGTTTTATGACTTAGAATTAGGTCACAATACTGTCGCCATAGATGATATTACCATAGAAACTGCTCCTTTGAATCATCCTAATGGTGCTATTGGCTATCGCGTAAGCTGGCAAGGGCATTCCGTGTGCTACTGCACCGATACAGAACATTTTTCCGACCGCCTTGATCAAAATGTGGTGTATCTAGCCCGTGATGCTGATATGTTAATCTACGATGCTATGTATACCGATGAAGAATACCACAACCCCAAATCTTCCAAAGTAGGTTGGGGCCATTCCACCTGGCAGGAAGGGGTCAAGCTGGTAAAAGCTGCTGGTGTTAAGAAACTGGCTATCTTCCACCACGAACCCAATCACTGTGATGATTTTCTCGATAACCTAGCGGTGGAAGTCAAAGAAGTGTTTGATGGCGCGTTTATAGTCAAAGAAGGGATGAGTGTTACGGTCAAGTAATAGTGGAGGGTTGAGGTTGAAGGTTGAATATTTAAGGTTGAAGGTTGAATGTTTAAGGTTGAATGTTTAATGTTAAAAGTTGAATATTGAAGGTTGAAAGTTGTTCGCCTTTGGCCTTCGGTGAAGGGTAGGTTGTTTCGGTAGCGTGGTTTTTTTGCCAAGGTTTACTGTTGATAATATGTTCATAGTCAACATTATTGATGATTAAACCTCTCCACACCTAAATTCTTAACCCTTCACCCTGCGTCGATACCCTTTGACCTTAATTCAAGTCCAGACTTTCCAACTCCGACTGGAAGTCTGCTACAAAGGCTTCAGTATCATCGAGTTTCATATCGTTCAAAGCTTCCCACTCTGCATCGGTATAGTTGGCATCGCTCCCAATAACATCCATCGTCCAAGAGTAAATGTTGCTAGGATCTTCGAGAAGTTCTACAGCAAATTCACGGGCACTTTTGCTGATACTCGGATCTGCCTTAGCTGCTAAGCAAAGGTTTAACAGTTTACCCAAAGGCGTATCTGGGGTTACTGACATTAATAAAGTCATGGTGTCTTCCAGGAGCTTTTTTTTGTCTACCATGCTTGAGTACTCGTGACAGTTAATTTCCGAGTTAGATATTATAGTGCTTTGGTGGAAAGCTGTTGATCATAATAAACATTTTTTTGTTTTATTTATGCTATAGAGTTTATCATAGCTATGAGGTACACATTATTTTTTCCCTCTTCCCTCTCTTCCCCTCCTGGGAGGGGTTAGGGGTGGGTTCCTGCTCCCTGCTCCCTGCTCCCTGCTCCCTGCTCCCTGCTCCCTAAAACCCAGAGATTTGTACCTCATGGGTATAAGACTTGCTATATATCCACCTATTCCCTGTTCAACACCTCTACCGGCAAAGCATAGATGCCCAAATGGTTAGCAATTGCCCGTTGTCGGGTAGGAATACGGGACTGAATCGGTGAATTTAATACCTGTAACTTATTTTTATTATTTGCTACTACCAGAGTAGTTGAACCACCGCCATCCAAATTTAGAGCGCTATCGGCTCCTAATTCTTGAATAATAGTAGTCAATTCAGCCAAAGTAACCCCCTCGCTGTAAAACCGCTGGCGACCATCAACAATAATTAACCACAAGGTCTTGCCTGATTTATCAATAGCGACAGCAGTGCGGGGATACAATAGTTTTTCATCTGTACTATCTCCCAACCTAAACAGGCAAGGGGTCTCCCGTTATACCCGGAGGGTTAGCGGGAGACGGGGCGTATAAAGTGCGGACGCAGGTTCCGCACACAGCCCCTTGGGAATTGCCTGACGGGGTATCTTGGTTTTGGACATAACTTTTTAATTGCTCGATAGTAACTCCGCCACAGGAAGCCACAAAATAAGAACCTGTCCAGAAGACTTTTTTGTCTCCGTAAAACCGTTTTAAGTGCTCAGGAAATTCTTGGCGAATCAATCTACTAGTCACAGTTTTGATATTGGCTATTAACTTGACCGGGGCAATCCTAGGATTAAGGTCAATAATTAGGTGGATATGATCACTCTCTCCATTAAATTCCACCAGGTTACACTCCCATTTAACGCAAGTGTCAGAGCAGATTTGTCTCAGCCTGATCAAGATTTGGTGTGATATGGCCTTTCGTCTGTATTTCGTTACTAATACAACATGTACAGTAAGACGGTAAACCGACCTGTTTTGTTTTGTGTAGTTACCTTTCATTTTATGCAATAAGTGCTACAATAAATTTATGATACTCACTTACTGCCACCGAATTAAGCCAAGCCCCGAACAGATCGCCATCATGGAAAGGTGGCTTGAACTTTTGCGTCGTCATTGGAACTACGCCCTGGGGCAACGCTTGGATTGGCTTCGTCGGACTCGTTGTCCGATTGATAGGTGTAGCGTGAGTTATGAGCCAATTGGTGAAATTCCAGAACTGGTAAACTACTACACTCAACAGGCAGCGCTCAAGGAAACTAAGCGGCTATTTCCTGAGTACAAAAAAATTTACGCAGAGACTCAACAAGTTAATTTACAACGTCTCAACAAGGCTTGGGATAAGTGGCGAAAGCCTGATGCCAGTGGCAAGCGTGGGGGTAGACCTAGGTTCAAAAAATCTGGAGAACTTCGATCGCGCAGCGTGACCTTTGGTCAATCGTTTGTTTTTCCTAGAGTCAACAGTTCCAAAGCAGGAGCACATCTGGTTGATGGTATTTTAAAACTGAGTCGGATTGGGTCAATTCCTGTTGTAATGCATCGCCCATTGCCTAAAGGATTTACCCTTAAGCAATGCACCGTAGTCAAAAAAGCTGATGGGTGGTATTGTTGTATCTCAATGAAGGATGATACTGTACCCGAGATTTTACCAGTGGACTCAATTAAGTCTGCTGTTGGGATTGATGTTGGATTGGAGAAATTTCTAACTACATCAGATGGGGAAGCGGTGCCTATTCCACAATTTTATAGAAAGGCTCAGGGCAAGCTGGCTCAGGCGCAAAAAGTAATGTCGCGCCGCGTTAAGGGTTCTAAAAACTGGAAAAAAGCTAAACATAAAGTAGCTTTGTTACACCTCCATCTAACCCGATGCCGAAAGGAATTTCACTATCAGGTTGCTCATTGGTTGTGCAACAAATACGACTTAATTGCTCACGAAAATTTAAATATCAAAGGACTCGCTCGAACTAAGTTAGCAAAATCAATACATGATGCAGCCTGGGGAGCATTCTTGGAAACATTGCAAGCAGTGGCGGTAAAACGCGGCTTGTTAGTTCAAGAAGTTAACCCGCGTGGCACAAGCATTGAGTGTTTTAATTGTGGTTCTAGAGTCGAAAAAACTTTAAGCGATTCGGCGAAGCCGACGCTGCGCGAACGCGTTCATTGCTGTTCTAGCTGTAACGTCAAAATTGATTCGGCGAAGCCGACGCTGCGCGAACGTGACTGGAATAGCGGGATCAACATTTTAAATCGTGGATTATTGGCGGTTGGACTGTCGCTTAATGGCTGTGGTAAATCGGTACAGGATATCGTTCGCGTAGCGGAGGCCGTAGGCCAGGAGCAGCAAGTCTCATTCGTGAGATTGAGAAGCCCACATCATAATCTTTGATTTGATGTGGGAGTAGTCACTACTGCTGGCTTCCCTTCCTTTAGTAAAATTTCTCTACCCGCCAATCCCTCAGATGTGCCTAGAGGACAACGGTTTTCATAGATTTGAGCTTGGAGAAGCTTTGAAATACAAAGTACCGAATAATTTTTTGATTTTGGTGGAGCATAGGATTTCCCCTCAGAGATAACTTGCCCTTCTACTTTGACCGGATCACCAGGTTTAGGATAGGAGTCCGGTGGATACTCCCGAAAAGGATAAAAGAAACTACCGTTGATAGCTAATTGTAACTTAAACTCCCGCACAAATTCCGAAGTAGTCCGGGCAGCAAATTCGTTTTTATTGATGGTATTTCCTGGTGTTACTAATAGTTTAATTCCTGGTGCGGTTAGGTCTATGGTAACAGTATGTACCATCAACGGACGGGGAGATTTGCGAGCATCTCTTTGATACAAAATGCCTGGGAAAAGTTGTTGCTGCTTGTCGGTAGGAAGTGGACGCTTGAGCAGCAATCCGCCATAGATCAAAACTGGCACGCTCACAATGCTCACAATACTGATGCTGGTGGTAAGCATAATTCGCTTAACTCTAGTTATATTTAATTTTTTCATGCTCTAAGCTATACCAAAGGGAACAGGGAACAGCGGATCTGGGAACAAAAATTATCACAATTCATTTAGGCTTGGTATATTGTGCATTTAAACTGTATTATATTAATGGGGTTTATTAACTACTATAGTTTGGTATAAAATAGCTATAAAAATCATCAATTAATGGTGATAGTTTTTACCCTACTCCCTACTCCCTACTCCCTACTCCCTACTCCCTATTCCCTACTCCCTGTTATCTACCGGCAAAGCATAAATTCCCAGATGGTTGGCAACTGGACGTTGGCGGGTAGGAATACGGGTCTGAATCGGTGAATTTAATACCCGTAACTTAGTCTTATTTGCTATTACGAGAGTGGTGGAACCACCCCCATCCAAATTTAGGGCGCTATCGGCTCCTAATTCTTTAATAATCTTAGTCAACTCAGCCAAACTAACTCCCTCGCTGTAAAATTGTTGGCGACCATCAACAATAATTAACCACAAAGTTTTGCCTGATTTATCAATAGCGACAGCAGTGCGGGGAGAGAATAGGTTCTCACCTCCACGACCTCCCAATACTGCTGGCTTTCCTTCTTTTAGTAAAATTTCTCTACCGGCTAGTCCCTCAGATGTACCTATAGGACAACGGTTTTGATAAATTTGAGCGCGGAGAAACTTTGAAATACAAAGCACTGAGGAAGTTGCTTTTGGAGGAGCATAGGATTTCCCCTCAGAGATAACTTGCCCTTGTACTATGACCGGATCACTAGGTTTAGGATAGGAGTTCGGTGGATACTGGCGAAAAGGATAAAAAAAACTACCATTAATAGCTAATTGTAAGTTAAACTCCTGCACAAATTCCGAAGTAGTCCGGGCAGCAAATTCATTTTTATCGACTTTATTTCCTGGTGTTACTAACAGTTTAATTCCTGGTGCGGTTAGGTCTATGGTAACAGTATGTACCATCAGCGGACGGGGTGAGTTGCGAGCATCTCTTTGATACACAATGCCTTGGAAAAGTTGTTGCTGCTTGTCGGTGGGAAGCGGACGCTTGACCAGCAATCCGCCATAGAACAAAACTGGGACACTCACAATACTGATGCTGGTGGTAAGCAGAATTCGCTTCAGTCTAGTTATAAATATTTTTTTCATGGTATAATTAAGGGTTAGCCTTTATATATAAGACCAATCCACCAACTTAACCTACTCCCCTGTCAATGGCAAATTGTCGTGACATTGGTTTAATTGCTGACTTACCTTGGTCGTGTAGGTATCTACCAGATCAGAAATCGACTATGACAGAATCAATTCGCTTCCTCATGTGTCCCCCTGACCACTACGATGTGGATTATGTGATTAATCCTTGGATGGAAGGAAATATTCACAAGTCATCAAGGGATCGCGCTGTAGAACAGTGGCAAAAACTGCACTATGTCATCAAAGAGCATGCCCTAGTCGATTTAGTTTCTCCTCAATCCGGTTGGCCAGATATGGTATTTACAGCCAATGCTGGATTAGTCTTGGGCAAGAATGTAGTGCTTAGCCGCTTCCTCCACAAAGAGCGCCAGGGAGAAGAACCTTATTTCAAGCAATGGTTTAATGACAATGGCTACACTGTTTATGAACTTCCTCAAGACTTACCCTTTGAAGGAGCTGGGGATGCTCTGCTAGACCGGGAAGGGCGTTGGCTATGGGCTGGCTATGGCTTCCGCTCAGAACTTGATTCCCATCCATACCTTGCTAAATGGCTAGATATTGAAGTTGTGTCCCTGCGCCTAATGGATCAACGTTTCTATCACTTGGACACTTGCTTCTGTCCCCTGAGTGGTGGCTATTTACTCTACTATCCCCCAGCATTTGATTCCTATTCCAACCGCTTAATCGAAATGCGGGTAGCACCGGAAAAACGAATTGCCATTGAGGAAGCTGATGCAGTGAACTTTGCTTGCAATGCGGTCAATATTGATCAACTTGTAGTGATGAACAAAGTTAGCGATCGCCTTAAAGATCGGCTTGGTCAAGCTGGGTTTGAGGTGATTGAAACCCCCTTGACGGAATTTCTCAAAGCTGGTGGTGCTGCTAAATGCCTAACCTTACGGGTAACTGAACCAGTCCGCAGTGAAATCCATGGCAATCAACCGGTTGAAAGCCGCATTATTCGTTTGGAAGGTCATTTGCTTGATTCTGGTATCATCAGCCGTGCCTTGGATTTAATTGTAGGAGGTGGGGGTAGCTTCCAGGTACTTAACTTCGACCTAGGAACACAGCGGCAAAGCACCTCTAATGCTGAACTGAAAGTCTCTGCACCAGATCATGAGGTGATGGCAGAGATTATGACCAAGCTAATTGATCTAGGAGCTGTCACTCCTGCCCAAGAGGTGTGTGATGCTAACTTGGAACCTGTGACTCAAGCAGGGGTTGCTCCTGATGACTTTTATGTTACTACCATTTATCCGACGGAAGTACGGGTTAATTGTGAGTGGGTGAAGGTACAACATCAACGCATGGATGGTGCGATCGCAATAACTGAAACCCCAGATGGTGTGATAGCTCGTTGTAAAGTGCTGCGGGATTTGGAAGTTGGAGAGCAGGTGATCGTGGGAGTAGAAGGAATCCGCACGGTGCGCAAAACTCAATCCCGTGAACAACGCAATCAGCAGGAATTTAGTTTTATGGCATCTGGGGTCTCTAGTGAGCGCCGGGTAGAATTAGTAGTCGAACAAATTGCTTGGGAGCTGCGCCAAATCCGGGACCAAGGGGGCAGAGTAGTAGTGACAGCAGGACCTGTGGTAATTCACACTGGCGGTAGTGAACATTTATCCCGTTTGATTCGACAAGGGTATGTTCAGGCGCTGTTAGGGGGAAATGCGATCGCAGTTCATGACATCGAGCAATCCCTGATGGGAACCTCCTTGGGTGTGGATATGAAACGAGGAGTAGTTGTCCATGGTGGACACCGACACCATCTCAAAGTAATCAATGCTATCCGTCGCTGCGGTAGCATTGCCCAAGCTGTAGAACAGGGTGTATTAACTAAAGGGGTGATGTATGAGTGCATCCGCAATCACGTACCATTTGTCCTAGCCGGTTCCATCCGAGATGATGGTCCTCTGCCAGATACCCAGATGGATTTGATTAAAGCACAGGAAGAGTATGCCAAGTTATTGGAAGGGACAGATATGATCTTGATGCTGTCTACTATGCTCCATTCTATTGGCGTCGGGAATATGACTCCAGCCGGAGTGAAGATGGTCTGTGTGGATATTAACCCCGCTGTAGTGACAAAATTAAGCGATCGCGGTTCAGTAGAATCTGTTGGTGTTGTCACTGATGTCGGTTTATTCCTTAGCCTGTTAGTGCAACAGTTAGATAAGTTAACCAGTCCTTATCTACTCAAGTAATGTAAGCATTAAGCTATCAGCTATCAGCTATCAGCCTTTCGCCAAAGGCCAACGGCTGATAGCTGATTAAGTGATTAGTTTTACTTTTGAAGGTTTAAGGTTATTTCTTTGTTGGGTGCATCTCATATTTGTAAAAAAGTTGCGTAGGGTGTGTTAGGGGGGCCTCATTGTCTTGATGCAATAGCGAGTGGGGGAAACCACGGCAGTCGCTCATGGGGGGAACCCCCAAGACCGCGCTGCCTTCCCAAGACCGCGCTGCATCGCTTTCCGCTCAAGCGCCAGGGTTTAGACAGCACGCCCCGTAACGCACCACCTTGTCAAACAACAAAAATGAGATGCACCCTCTTTGTTGGCCTTTGGCGTTACCGAAGAGTAGGTCTAAGGTTATTTACTTGAAGGTTATTTTTTTAAGATTTAAGGCTATTTTTAAGCATTAAGCTGATAGCTGATTGCTGATAGCTTAATGCTTATCCAAATTCCTAAATTATTAACTTGCTTTATAATCCATAGTTTCATTGTCACTAGGAACCAAAACCCAGTCTGAGAGTCTTAGTTTCTGATAAGTTGCCCAGCCTTTAGAACCGCCAGGTACTGGGTAATCTGGCACAGCATATTGGGGAAAAGCTGTGTACGGACGCCAAGCCTCATAAGGGGAAGTCCGTAAGTGCAACATTTTTGGTTCATTGCTACCAAAGCTCGATAACCAGCACATTTGTTTTACCATGGGATACTCCTTGATTGTGAATTAGAGCTAGAGAGCCTTGGTTAACTGACCCTGTGAACAGTAAGTAGGTTAGAAATTACTCTGAATTCCTGAGTTGCTGAATTCATCGATAATTTAGCAATTCAGTTTAAATGTATTTATAGCTACCTACATGATGCACTTAATAATGTTATTATGTCTCAGTTGCCTTGACTCTAACTGCTGTGTTTATTGTTTCTTCAGTAATTTAGCTGTGGATTCCGGAGAATTGGGTTAAGCTAATCAGAATTTAATTTGCAAATTTACCGTATTAGACAAAAGTAAGCATTTAGCCGTCAGTGGTCAGTGGTCAGTGGTCAGCGGTCAGCTATCATGCTTAACATAAACCCAGGCTAGCTGCGCCTATTCGCAATAAATTAAACGAATGCTTAGCTATACAAGCTGATAGCTGATAGCTGAACGCGCACGCGTGTGCGTAGCACATAAGCTTATAGCTTACTTCCATCCCTTGCCCCCTGAGCTTACTCACTCCAAGGTGGAGGATCTCCGATTAAACTGTGCTTAACGAAATTCCTGAAATAAATTTCACGAATTGACATCTGTCTATAGAGCTCGCACAGAAGATTCTTGGCTTGGTCAAGGTCGATGTTTTGAATTTGCGTCTCAAACACCTTAAGATTGAATTCCTGTTCTAGGGAAAATTCTATTGGTTGATGTTTTTCCATGATGATTTGACTCCTATAAGTTTTCAGAAATTACCGATTCGTTAGAACCTTTTATCAAGTTAATTAGGAGTGGGTAACTTTACTCCTTAATTACTTATCACCTTGAGTTGGGATTTTTATGCAAGGATTACTCTAAAAAGGCTTTATACTAGTTATGATGGCAAATTTTAGGAAACTTTACAGTACCCCTGCGGGTACTTTGTATCCGACCAAAACCCATCCTTAACGATCACATCGGCAAAGCAACCAGAAAACGCCTCCGCGCTTCAGGGGATATCCAGAGAAACCGGAGCGCTATATCTTGAGGTAAGTAAAAATACTTACCAGTATCTCAGTTCTGATTGCTATATCGATAGTTATCGATAGTTTCAGCATAATTGCCAGACAAGAACAGAATGTCTCAGTATTGATCTCAGTTTTTTGTTCCAGTTGTTTCAGTTATATGATCTCAATAGATATATTCAAGGTAAATTGATGCCAGTTATAGAAGTTAAAACGTAACCATTCAGCAGTCAGCGGTCAGCCGTGAGCCAAGGCCATTGGCTAAGGCCATTGGCTGATAGCAGCTGAATGATTATTGATAATTAGCTTTTGTTAAAAAAACTATCAGTAAACTGTCGCAACCCAAAATACCATTTAACGACCGGGTCATTTAAGTAAGGCTGTAGAAGTCTCATTTTCGTAGATTCTTCGTAGTATGCGGTCGATGCAGCAGATTCAGAGGCAAGCAAACGATCAATTACTTCTAGTATTTCTGGGGCTTGAGAATGCTCCGCCTGAAGATAATCGATAATATTGTAACGATACCAAGGAGCGACATTAGGTATTTGTCTAAGTTTCTCGCGAATACGATCTGCGACCACAAAATTATGCTTGGTGAATAAACGGTGCCAGTAATCTCTGGAATGAAGATTGATATGTCCATGACCGCTCTGACTAGGAACTGCTGCTGAAAATACTACGATTGGCGCAACACTAGTCATCCAGCTGATTAGTATTGGAGATGTTTCAGGTTCTAGGTGTTCAGCAACTTCCAGAGAAATAGCAAGATCGAAATGCTGGTTGGAGAAACGATTAGCAATGGCTACTTCGTCATTTAGATCAAGTTTGTGAAATTCAATAGATGATTCTGAGAAATCAGGTTCCGAATAACCATCTACAGCCATCACCTGTACACCCAATCTGGCCAGCTCTCTAGTAAGATGCCCAGGACCACATCCAAATTCTGCCACACGTTTTGGTTGATAAGTTTCAACAATTGTTGACGCTATAGCTTGATAATTGGTATCGAATATTTCACTAGTAAAATATTCGGAATTGTAATCAAATGCAGCCTGAGTCATAGAATTTACTTCAAATTTATATGCGAGGTGAAACCGAGACATATCTTACATCAAACAAGTGATACTAGATAGCTCTGAAAATGGTTTTGAATTTACAGGCACTCAGTTGAGAAATTAAACAAGTTAGGGTAGCCCATATATCTATCAAGCAAATTGGCGAAGTTTATTTTACCATCAAAGCCAAAAGTCTTGAGTCCAGTAATAAAAGTTTACATTTTCAAACTATTGTTGTTGTCAACGGATGCAGTCGGCCAAAGGGGAGTCAGTGCGGTCTTGGAAACTCCCCATCTCCCCATCTCCCCATCTCCCCATCTCCCCATCTCCCCATCTCCCCATCTCCCCATCTCCCCACACTTCCCTCTGTTTCCCTCTGTTTACCTATTCCCTGTTCCCTATTCCACAAAGCGTGCATTACTCCACAGTAGCCAACCATTCAGTAATCCCATCTGCGATCGCATTAGCCAATTGCCTTTGTTCTTGGGGATTGCTAATCCATTCAAACTCTACCGGATTAATCATAAATCCCAATTCCAATAGCACTGAAGGAGCTTTGTGAGGACGGGTTAGGGCGAGATTATTCCAAAATACTCCGTAGGATGGACGCCGGAGCTTTTGGACTAAATAATTATGCAAAAACACTGATAAATCGTGGGCTTGGGTATGATACCAAAACATTCCGATCCCAGCAGTATTAATAGCATCACCATAATCGGGTAGCGCATTGTAATGGATAGAAAGGGCAATGGTTGGTTCTAGTTCGTGAATCATATCCATCCGGTCTCGTAATGACACATCCTTGTCAGTTTCCCGTGTCATATATACCGTTGCTCCCCGTTGTACCAATTCCTTTTGCAACAGTTTCGAGACTACTAAATTAACATCCTTTTCGGGATACCCATTCGGTCCGCTAGCTCCTGTTTCGGCTCCCCCATGTCCGGGATCGAGCAGTATCTTAATTCCTGCTAACTGCTGAGTGGATAGACCCAGTATTCCTCTACTGCTCAAGTTTGGTGGATGTCTCAGAGACAGAATTAGAGTAGTGCCTTCATACCTTAAGTCATACCCCCACTGCTGCTCAGATTTTAGTCGAAAATTATACTGCACCCGGTCTGGAGTCACTTGATACCAGTCTAAGCGCTTAATCACTGGGCCATCATTCAGGAAAATTGTATCCGTTTGAGCCGTTAGATTATGTAGCGTTAGGGTAAAGGTTTTATCGGACTGCTGCACACTTACTGGTACTGGTATCTCTAGGGGAAAGAGAATTTCTGTTGCTCCAGGTACCTGTCGGGAGGTGATACTGCGAATAATCGACTTCGGGGGAGTTGCACCAGGAATCACCTTGGTTTCCTTCTGGCGAATCCAAGCACCATAATCAAGACGTAACCAGTCTCCTTCTTTGCCCGTGACGGCTACTCTAGTTCCCTTTGGTAAAGGCGTTAAGCGAGAATAGTTAGTACTCGGTCCGGTGCGGGCAACCCCAGCCTCTTCTATTACCTCTATTACCTCTAACTGGTTACGAGAGAGAATTTCCACTGTACCTGTACCCCGCTGACTGACTCTCTCGCCATTGAGATTTAGTTGAAACACAGGGTTGCCAAAATTACCAGCTTGTGATAATTCAGCGCATCCCTGGTAGTTATTAATGACTGCACGAGGTGTAGGTTGGTTTTGACCAGTCAATACGGCAAAATTGGAGGGAAGTTGGGCATCTTGGGATTGAGGGAGTAAGGAAATCTGTTGATTGCCCAGGGTGACCGAAACCCTAGCACGAGGGGATGCGATCGCACCAAAACAAATCTGTTCTCCAGGTAATCTAGCAATATCTGCTGCTGGGGTCAGGGAATCTTTGGCAAATCCCAAACCTTGTGGTAACTGTGGTTCAGTAGACAGCCGGGTTACGGTAACTTGAATTTCCTGGTTTAGATAGCGCAAGGTAAACCGATTTTCTCCCAGCTGCAAAGGGAAACTAGGAGCAAAATTCCCACTTTGGCTACGGGGGATAGGTCTACCATTGACCAACACCTCTGAAGTAGGGGCTGCAGTACCAATCAAGAAAATTTTCTCTGCAGTAGTTTTATGGTCACGGGGGGGATAGGCCAGGAAAAGGGGTTGCTCAGCCGAAACAGGTAAAACAGGTAATGTAATCACAGAAGCTAGTATTGCCCAACTCAGGATTTTTTGCATGCTTTCTCGTCAACAGCAGGATAGGTTACCAGTGATTAGCCCAATCTTACCAGGAGTATCCCAATCTGATTTAACCTCAGCTCGAGATCAGCAACTATTGTCCCATTGAGTCGTGTCTGGTCAGAGACTGTCTAATCTCTGGTCAGAGTAATTGATTTTCCAGCAATTTTTCACCAGAATTTGCGAAATAATCCACCAATCCTTCTGTATACTCCCACTAACCTTGCTCAATTATTCTTTGGGGAGATGACTAGGGTAAACGTATGTTATTTTGAAATGCCTATAGGTGCGCTTTCCGTTGGCGAATTAAATTCGCCACGGGTCGCACCTCTGGATATAAGATTGATAAGATAAGTATTTTTGCTTATTAATTGTTAAATCCTTATTAATTCTTAAATCTTTGTTAGGTGTTAAATCCTTATTAATTCTTAAATCTTTGTTAGGTGCGCTTTCCGCATCTAATTATTAAATTCGCCACGGGTCGCACCTCTGCATCGCTTCTGAGTAAGGTTTCTAGAATTTAGCTCCGTTTGCCCTGGGGCGATTAGAGTCTCTGGTGCTAGTCATCCATTGATTTAATGCTAAAACTCTATCGATTAACCAAAACTCTAAACAGTTTCACCTCTGGCAGTGTAAAATTCTAGTGTAAAATTCTATGGCATCTTATATAGCAATTCTTGCTATAAGCAACTCTTGCTTCCATATACTTTAGTGTTGCCCAGGTAAATCCCGGTTTCTATATTTTGATGGCTCTACCCCTTAGATTTTCCTATACCATCATGGTAGGAATTCCAAGTTATATGGAAAGAATCAATTAGATGTGGGCCGCTTTGCAGGTATTATTCTCTCACTAAATTACCCACTCATGCAATTTGTGAATGGTTTACATTTCCGTAATTTGCGCGGTGATGTCTTTGGCGGCCTGACTGCTGCCATTGTTGCACTACCATTAGCCCTAGCCTTTGGAGTATCCTCCGGTGCTGGGGCAATTCATGGTCTTTACGGCGCTATTTTTGTCGGTCTGTTTGCCGCTCTGTTTGGCGGTACTCCCTCTCAGATTTCTGGTCCCACTGGCCCGATGACCGTAGTGATGGCAACGGTGTTTACGGCGCTAGTGTCTAAAAACCCAGAGAATGGTCTAGCCATGGCATTTACCGTTGTCATGCTAGGGGGGATATTTCAAATCTTATTTGGGGTGTTGCGGCTGGGTAAATACATTACCCTGATGCCCTACACAGTTATATCTGGCTTTATGTCAGGGATTGGTGTGATCATTCTGTTGTTACAGATTGGTCCATTTTTCGGGCATGAAAGTTCTGGCAGTGTGGTGGAATCTGTCGGCAATTTTCCTACCTTTGTGGCTAATCCCCATTTTGCCGCTACTGGTTTAGCAATCCTGACTCTGGTGATTATGTTTGGATCACCTAGGAGGCTGAATCGATTAATTCCATCCCCCCTACTAGCATTGATAGTCTGTACGTTGATATCGGTTGTCTTCTTCCCAGACCTGCCAGACAGCGAGCTCAGACGGATTGGAGAAATCCCCACAGGCTTACCCAAGCTACAGTTGCCAGTCTTTGATTTCAGGCAGCTCAAAGAGATGCTTGGCTATAGTCTAATGTTAGCCACCTTGGGAGCTATCGACTCTCTGTTAACGTCCATGGTTGCTGATAATATTACCCGTACCCAGCACGACTCTGACCGAGAATTAATTGGTCAGGGTATCGGTAATACGATTGCTGGCTTGTTTGGTGGGCTCCCTGGTGCTGGTGCTACCATGCGGACGGTAATCAATGTTAAGGCTGGTGGTCAAACCCCCCTTTCAGGCATGATTCATGCCCTAGTGCTCCTGGAAGTTGTTGTGGGGGTGGGAAGCCTGACTGAAAGTATTCCCCATGCTGTACTAGCGGGCATCTTAATTAAAGTAGGAATCGATATTATTGACTGGAGCTTTCTCAAACGAGCCCATCAAGTCTCCCTCAAGGCAGCAGCATTAATGTATTTAGTGTTATTCATGACTGTATTTGTTGACCTAATTACAGCCGTTGCCGTTGGGGTGTTCATTGCCAACCTGTTGACTGTCAAAAACCTCAGTGAGCTACAAATTAATCAAATCAAGGAAATTACTGCTCCTGATGATGGTGAAAAGAGTTTGAGCTATGAAGAAAAACAACTTCTGAAACAAGCTCGTGGTCGAATTTTCCTATTCCGTCTCGGCGGACCAATGAGCTTTGGTGCAGCCAAGGGTATCTCTCAGCGGATGGGGATGGTAGAAAAGTATGATGTCCTGATCTTAGATCTCAGCGATGTTACCTTGTTGGGAGTGACGGCTTCTTTAGCGATAGAGACTATGGTTAAGGAGGCTCGTGACAAACGTCGTGATGTGTTTATCGTAGGTGCGACTGGTAGGGTTAAGCAAAGGCTGGAAAAGTTGAAAATCCTGGAACTATTACCAGCACAAAACCGCGTTAGCGATCGCATCGAGGCATTACAGCAAGCAACTGCTTTGATTACTGGAGAGCAATCACATATCAATGGTGCTTTAGTCCAGGAAAATCCCATAGAGGTCAATAGCGTTGCCGCTAATCTAGACCAAACTAAAAAATAAGTGAGTTTGGTTATTTGTTAGAATGCAGCATGCAGAATTAAGAATGTAGAATTAAGAATGTAGAATTAAGAATGTAGAATGTATAGCAGTCCTATATGATTCGTGAAATATATTGGCGAAAGTGAACGCTAAAACCCTTGCCCAGCAATAATCCCAGATTTTGCTGATTTTACAAATGATTTAGGATTGCTATAGAATGGTGAATGGTGAATGGTGAATGCATAATTCTAAACTCTAAATTATAAATTCTACATTCTGGTTAATCTTCTAAAAGATTAGTGGGTAACCCATCTATACTCTCAATATTCTTGGCTTGCCAATAGTCGTGGATTCCCTGTTTTCCCTTCTTATTCGCCCACTTGATTAGAGTTTCCCTCTCTCCTTTTAAGTCATACAAAGGTACACCATAACCACAGGAGGTTTGGGCAGATTCTACATTCAATACAATAATCTGTCTTTCCCCTGGTAGGCTATTGAATAGGGAGTAAAATTTTTCCCATTCCTTATCCCTAGGTCGAATTACCTGACCATGACCATAAAGCCGGAGAATTAATGGCTTTTCAGTGAAGCTACAAAACATAATTGTCATTCTGCCATTTTCTAGCAAATGAGCAGATGTCTCGTTACCGCTACCGGTTAAATCTAGATACGCTACTGTTTTATTATCAATACACCGAAAGGTGTTTATCCCTTTGGGGGATAGGTTAATACGACCTTGATCGGGAGCTGTGGCTGTAAAAAATATCTTTTGCTCCTCAATAAACTCTCTTAACTCTTGATTGATTTCTGAGTAAAACTTAGCCATAGATTACACCAGATTACTCTATTAATAGTGTACCATAAAAATAACCAAAATAATAGCAAAGGGAGTAGGGAGTAGGGAGTAGGGAGTAGGGAGTAGGGAATAGGGAATAGGGAGTAGGGAATAGGGAGTAGGGAGTAGGGAATAGGGAGTAGGGAATAGGGAGTAGGGAGTAGGGAGTAGGGAATAGGCAATAGGCAAATAAAATAACCACAAAAACGCGCACGCTACGCGAACAGTTAAATACTTAACTATATATAAATAGTTATAA
>NZ_JAAHIG010000710.1:0-1667 GCF_010692305.1 Moorena sp. SIO4G3
TGTGTCAATGGTCACGATTCCATCAGCGGCAGCTGTCCAAGACCACCAAGCAGAATTTAACTGGCTGCTAATGCCTGCATGATTCGGCTCACCTGGCTCTCCAGTGAAAACGAGGTTAGTGCCTGTGGTACTAACTGATGTACCGTTTAACAATACCCGGTCAGCAAAGTTATCATTAGAAACCATTGATTTTTGCTCCGTAATTAATGAATCGTTAGCTCCTATGTAACCCACATCTGGGTTGTGTCTGAAGTTGTATCTGAAAACTGCTGTAGTTTTCAGCCTCTGATGATTACTTAACTTAAATGTTCCCTTTTTCTACAAAAGGGCAAACTTTTATAGTATTCCTTAACAAAAACCCTGAGCAGACCAACCCTGATCAAAAATGCGCCTGAGTTAAATCAGACGCACTATGCTCATAAAATCATGATTTTATGCTCCACCAAGCTTTGGTTTACCGGAGCGTTACAGAAAAACCCTAGACAAACACCATGTCGAAATTATCCTTGAGAGTGCTAGCTTGAGTCCAACGCACCACAGCCAGGAGGTCTCCGCCGCCAAAGATTTCAGCACCATTAGCACCATCAACTATGGTCACGTGATCAGATTTGGCAACATCAAAGGTAGTTTGACCAAGCTGGAAGTTGTTGACGGTATCAAATCCATCCCCGGTGTTGAGGACAATTCGATCCTTACCACCCCCTAACCACAGGGTGTCGTTACCACTGCCACTATTAATGAAATCATTGCCAGAACCAGAATAGATGACGTCATTACCAGAACCACCATAGATTACATTATCACCCTGACTAGCGAATATAGTATCGTTACCGGTACCACCGATAATCCCATCTGGCTGTGAACCCCCCTCGATCCGGTCATTACCATCACCTCCGACAAGGAAATTTATTCCCTCACGACCAAAGATCATGTCATCACCAGCCAAACCATCAATCAGATCGTTTGCGCCAGTGCCTGACAGGGTATCGTTGCCTTCTGTTCCCGTGATTTTATTGAAAAAATCCATTGATGTTTGCTCCGTAATTAATGAATTGTTAGCTTTGAGGTAACCCAAACCTCGGTTGTATCTGAGGTGGTGTCTGAGGCTGTATCTAAAAACTGGTGTGTTTTTCAGCCTCCAATGGTTAATCAAACTAAATTTTCCCTTTTTCTACAAAAGGCCAGATTTTTGTAATATTTCTTAATAAAAGCCCTGGCAGAGCAACCCTGATCAAAAATGCGCCTGAGTTAACTCAGACGCACTATGCTAATCAAGTAATGATTTTATGGTCCCGCAAGCTTGGTTCCACCGCAGCCTTGCAGAAAAACCCTAGACAAACACCATGTCGAAATTGTCGTTGAGAGTGCTAGCCTGAGTCCAACTCACCACACCCAGAAGCTCTCCGTTGCGGGAGATTTCAGCACCCTTAGCACCATCAACAATGCTGATCTGACTAGTATCGCCAACATGTAAGGTAGTTTGACCAAGCTGGAAGTTATTAATAGTATCAAAACCATCACTGTTTACGAGGATAATTAGATCCTTACCACCTCCTAGCCAAATGGTGTCGTTACCACTGCCACTATTAATGTAATCATCCCCAGAGCCAGAATAGAGCACGTCATCACCAGACATACCAATGACTGCATTATTACCTTCACTGCCA
>NZ_JAAHIG010000711.1:0-1663 GCF_010692305.1 Moorena sp. SIO4G3
TAGAAGTCGTTAGGCTTTGAAGCCGATGAACTCCGGCCATTCCATGCCGCCGAAGGCAGCGATTGGCACACGCGGGAAGCCGATGACGTTTGTCGCCTTGGCGTCCATGTAGGCCGCGTGGGTCGGGATCAAATCGTCTAAGAATCTCAGTCCACACTGTCCACAGGTATGGTTTTGCCGTTGTAAAGCTTTTGCGGTCTCACCGTCGTATTGGTTATTTTTCCTTTTACTCCAGTAGACTTCATTGCCATCAAAGGGTGATTTGTTTCCTTTGACCATGGTGAATCTGTTAGTTTTCCAGCTGACGCTTGGAAAGGCTTTATTAATCAATTCTACTGCTTTATGCCTGCTAATCTTTTTTTCTTTTCTGAACTTTCGTTCAGCAGTTTTCCCAGGGAACCAGAGTCTATCTCTGGTGTTTTCCATCCAGCAGTATTTATGGTAATTTCGCCATCCCCTGATGATGGGGGCTAACTTCTCTGCTTTTACTTTGGCTCCATAGTTTGAGTTGTTGACTATGTATTTGATTTTATCTCGAACGTTTCTAAAGTTTTCCTCTGAGGGGAAACTTTTGAACATTCGATTTTTCAAGACTTTCATATGCCAGCCCAGAAAATCAAATCCATCTGTCGCCTTGGTTATCTTGGTCTTTTCTTCGCTGATTTCCATTCCTCGGGTTGCCAAGAAGTTTTTGACTTTTTGGAGTATTTTCGAGGTGTTTTCACCGGATTTTATGAAAATTATCATATCATCGGCATATCTTACACTGGGATGTATGGCCTCTATACCATTTAATGCCACATTAGCTAGCAGAGGACTGACTACACCGCCTTGAGGGGTTCCCTGATTTGGAAAATCTGGTGATACTCCTGCCTTTAGGCATCTGAATATTCCTATTGAGATTCCGTAAGGTGCTATTAACCTCTCCATTATGGCGGTATGGGAAATGCGGTCAAAGCATTTCTTAATGTCTAATTCAATTACGCTCTTTTTCCAGCCATTGCTAGATGAACTAAGATTATTAAATATCTGTCTTTGTGCATCATGTGCTCCTCTTCCTTGCCTGAATCCGTAGCTTCGGGCATGGAAGGTTGCCTCATGGGCTGGTTCTAGTGCGTATTTCACGCTTACATTGCCATGCTCTGTCTGCCAGGGTCGGGACCTTTAGAATTCTGGTTTTACCATTCTTCTTAGGTATGGGAATCTCTCTTAGTCCTGAGTGCTTCCAGTTGTTACCTTCTTTTTGCAATCTTTTGGCTAATTTGATTCTTTCGTAGTAATCCATGGATTTGACTCCATCGACTCCTGCGGTTTTCTTTCCCTGATTGAGCTGTGTGACTTGGCGGATGGCCATCATCTGCGCAGCACGGGATTTCATAATCAGCTTCTGTAGCGACCTCGCTTTACCAATGTCGCCATCTCGAACTGCTTTGAACACTCGTTTTTGTAGGCGGAATAAGTCTTTCTTGGCTTTTTTCCAGTCAAAACTTTTCCAAAGTTCGCTCGCCAGTCTCCAGCAAAATTGACTTTCGGCGGCGCGTACGTGTGTTCGCATTCGTGTCCTCCAAGCGGTTGAATGGTGAGCCGACCGTCGGAGTAGAGCCGAATCGATCCTCCGTTGCCTTCGATAAGTACATCGCCAAAAGTGTATCTAGGGTTCTCG
>NZ_JAAHIG010000712.1:0-1651 GCF_010692305.1 Moorena sp. SIO4G3
TCTCAGCCCCTGACTAGCGGCGATGGCCACTAGCAACAGTAGTAAGAAACTTAACAGATTTACCGTACACTATTACTTGTATCGTGACAGTTAAAGCCGTTGTAACAATGGTGCCCTCGCGCCCGAATCTCAGCCTGGTTCTGGGGGGTTTGGGCAAAAGTATTGGTGAAGTGAATCCTCACTATCCCGTTTAAGAGATTAGATTAAATGCCATCCCCAGGTCATGGTACTTCTCCGTCTCCTCCTTACTGTGAGTGTTAAAGATGAAAAAGTCAAAAAACTCTAAAAAAAAATTGTCTGATCAAGAATTATCAGCAATCAACTCCAATGCCGCCGGTATTGATATTGGTGCAGACCGACATTGGGTCAGTATACCACAGGGAAGAGATGATGACCATGTCAGGAGTTTTAGTTGCTTTACTAAGGATTTAGATCAGATGGCAGATTGGCTAACTGAGTGTGGCATCGAGACAGTGGCAATGGAATCAACGGGAGTTTATTGGTTACCAGTGTTTCAGGTGCTCGAAAGTCGCGGGTTTGAAGTCAAACTAGTCAATGCTCACTATGTCAAAACTGTCCCAGGACGGAAAAGTGATGTCCTAGATTGTCAATGGTTGCAACAATTACACACTTATGGCTTATTGGCAGGTTCTTTTCGCGCCAGTTGACCAAATTTGTGTTTTACGTAGTTATATTCGGCAACGAGATAACTTAATTAAAAGTGGTTGTGTTCATGTTCAACGAATGCAAAAAGCTCTAACTCAAATGAATCTACAACTGCATCGGGTGATTAGTGACATTACTGGTAAAACGGGGATGGCAATTATTAAAGCCATTCTAGCGGGAGAGCGTGACCCCCAAAAGTTAGCATCCTTTAAGGATGGTCGCATTAAGGCTAGTTGTCAGGAAATTGCCGATTCCCTCACTGGGGATTATCGCCCAGAATTGTTGTTTATTCTTTCTCAAGAATTACAACTCTACGAAAGTTATCAAACTCACCTTCAGGCCATCGATCATCAAATTGAACAATGTTTAGCTCACTTTCCCGATAAAGTTGATTTAGCTGCTCAACCTTTGCCTAAACCCAAACGTCGAGGAAAAAAGCAACCCGGTAATGCTCCTCAATTTGACTTACGCACTCATCTGTATCGTCTTAGTGGAGTAGATTTTACCCAAATTAATGGTTTCGGAGCCTTAACGGTTTTAGTTCTCTTGTCTGAGTTGGGTTTAGACCCTTCTCGATTCCCTACAGTTAAACATTTTACTTCTTGGCTGGGTTTATGTCCTGGCAGTCGCATTACTGGTGGTAAAGTCAAAAGTTCTCAAACCCGTCATGTTGTCAATCGTGCAGCCAATGCTTTTCGTATGGCTGCACAAACTCTTTCTCGCAGTCATTCTGCTTTAGGGGCTTACTATCGCCGCATCCGCAGCCGATTAGGTGCTCCTAAAGCAATTACTGCTACTGCACACAAATTGGCTCGTATTTTTTATCGTCTTTGGACTACTGGTGATGCTTTTAGTGATCCTGGTGTTGATGCTTACGAACAAAAGTATCGTCAACGCACTCTCTCCTATCTTGAGAAAAAAGCTCAGACTCTTGGTTTTGATCTTGTTCCCCAGTCCTCACCAGGCGAATGTGTTTCTTAAGAGT
>NZ_JAAHIG010000713.1:0-1630 GCF_010692305.1 Moorena sp. SIO4G3
CTCCCGATCCACCTCAGTATCGTGCCAAACAAGGGTATTCTTTTTCTGTCTCAAACAAAAGTATACACCCTGCAAGCTCAGCCAGTTACCCAGTTTGGGTGAACAAAATTCCCGGTCTCCTAACACCACTACGCTATAGTTGGATAGTAACCCAAGACTTAAGCGCCAAAACAGCCGTTTGCTCATCAAAATTACTACTGCCTTTTTTATCCAACAACTCCCAGTAAATCGGCCAGGCACGATGATCATAGATCACGCTAACCATCAAGATATTAATCACCCCCCAACTGGTGCGGTCTATCGCTAAATATATCCTATCGTTCGGGTTAAACATCCATTCAGCGCAGAGCACTTACACAGGGAAACCAGATTGTTTCAATATTGAACTGTTTGATGCGCAAAAACCGACGTAATTTCTTTCGACGACTTTCAAACAAAATAGGTAACGGCAGTGCTTCAGCTAACACTTCTAGTTTGACCTGTCTGAGCAGTTGTAGGCTGGCAACGACTAAAATAAGTAACAAATACCTGGTGTGATGCAGCTTATTTTGTAGGATTTTCTGGTATGGCGCACGCTATCATTTTTGGTAGATAGGTCAGCATGACTATATTTGACCTATCTTTTTTTTCCTTCATCTGCTGTATCCCTTGGTACACAATGGCTATACCCGCTCTGTCCCCCCGTTAGCAATTGAACAGTTAGCTCTAGGTTACAAAGACCACCCAGATACCTTAGCCATACTTCAAGAATGGGCTCGCTGTGATCAGCATTGGTTGGTGCGAGCTAAAGCAATTGAACAGTTAGCTCAAGGTTGGCAAGATCAGCCTTGGTTATTTGAATTTTTATGCTATCGCACTCTCAATGACCCCTTTGAGCGTGATCAAGACCAGCATTATGACAATGTCAATCCTCGAAAAATAGCCCTGAATGCCATCCTGAAATATTATCCTAACTATTCCCAAACCCGGTCTTTATTGCTCGATAGAGCAGAGCATGACTCCGATCCTAAACTGCGGAAGTTTGCTCTTGAGAAATTAGCAAAATTACGGTAGTTCTGATAGTAATCAAGTATACAGGATTTTTTAGCTGTTCCCTGTTTCCTAAAATTATCAACTGATTTACCTCACCCAATTGATAACTGCTAACTATTATCAATAAGCTCTTAAAAAGGCTTGATAAGTATTATGAAATCTAGTAAATTGCTTAACAGCCAGTAAAGCACTCCCAAAGTCTAAAACCTTGGGAGAGTCATTTTAGGTTACATTAAATCCAGTCTAGCATCCCTGTTTGGATTGTAAAAATATAACCATAGGAATAGATTAGAATGTAGAATGTAGAATTCATGATTCTACATTCTACATTCTGACAGAAAACATTCAACCTTAACTTTTAAACCTTCAACCTTAAACCTTCAACCTTTTTTAATTAAGAATGTATAATCTGGAATTCTACATTCTTAATTCTTAATTCTTAATTCTGCCTTCCTTCGAAAACAATCGCTGTCTTGATGCAGTCGCTCATGGGGGAAACCACGGCAGTCGCTCATGGTTAGAAGTTACCGTAAGACAGGCTCGCCTTAATCAATAAGTTTTACCCCTTTTCTGCATAGCCGACCAACCATAAAGGCTC
>NZ_JAAHIG010000714.1:0-1623 GCF_010692305.1 Moorena sp. SIO4G3
AGTTGCTGTTGCGGTCGATGCCCGGTATTATCCGGGGCACCTCCGTTCCAGAACCGTACGTGCGACTTTCACCGCATACGGCTCCTAAGTATCTTTTTGGCTCCAGTGTAATTGCTGGTGGCAGCTTTGATGGACAGCCATGAGGTTGTCTTCTTTCCAGTTGCCGTGATTTTCGTCGATGTGGTGGAGGTGTACTCTTTCTTCATCTATGAATTTCAGTCCGCAATGTCCACAGGAATGGTTTTGCCTGTCTAAAGCTTTTGAGGTAGCATTATCGTATAATTTGGAGTTCCTTTTGCTCCAGTAGACTAAGTCTCCGTCATATGGGGACTTAGTCCCTTTTACATTTACATGTTGGTTTTGTTCATATCCTACAGCTGGAAAGGCTTTCTTGCATAGTTCATTGGCTCTATACCGGTCTACTTTCTTTTCCTTTCGGAATTTACGGTTTGCGGTTTTATTCATAAACCATAAACTATCTCGGGAACTGCTCATGTCACAACTTTTGTGATAATTCCTCCACCCACGTACGATTGGTGCTAGTTTCTTGGCTTTAATTTCAGCTCCATAATTCGAGTTATTAACCACGGTTTTGATTTTCTTGCGTATATTCCGATGGTTTTCCTCTGAGGGAATACATCGGAATTTTCCGTTTTTCTGGACGCGGACTCTCCACCCCAGGAAGTCAAATCCGTCTGTCGTTTTGGTTAGCTTGGTCTTTTCTTCACTGATTTCCATCCCGCGTTCTGCTAAGAAGGCTTTGATTTTATTCAGTACCTTCTCGGCGTTATCTTTTAGCTTGAGGATTATTACCATGTCGTCGGCGTATCTGATGCTTCTGACTTTGGGGTTTATTTCCTCTATTCCGTTAAGTGCTATGTTGGCGAGGAGTGGGCTGACTACACCACCTTGGGGCGTTCCTTGCTCCCGGAATTCCGGATTGATGCCTGCTTTTAGACATCTGAATATCCCTATCTTCAGACCCGCAGGAGCTAGCAATCTATCCATAATGGAGTCGTGGGAGATGCGGTCGAAGCACTTCTTGATGTCTAGCTCGATTACTCTTTTCTTTATGCCATTTTTTACTGAGTTCAGGTTTTGGAATAGCATTTTTTGTGCGTCTTGGGCACATCTGCCAGTTCTGAATCCGTAGCTGTAGGCACTGAACGTAGCTTCGTGAGCTGGTTCGAGAGCGAATTTTGCTAGACACTGCCATGCTCTATCTTGGATTGTTGGTACTTTCAACATTCTCGTACTTCCGGAGACGAAACCTTAGAATAGGGCAGCCTTTATGGTTGGTCGGCTATGGGCAAAAGGGTCAAAACTTTATGATTAAGGCTGCCCTATTCTTGCGGTAACTTCTGACCGTTTTTCTTGGCTATTGGGATTTCCCTTAAGCCTTGGTGCGTCCAGTTTTCCGCACTAGATACTAGTTTTTTAAGTACCTCGAACCTTTCCTTGTAGGATAGGTGATGTTTCCCATCTATTCCGGCGGTTCTTTTTCCTCGATTGAGCTGAGTCACTTGTCGGATTGCCAAGAGTTGAGCTGACCGGGATTTCATTATCAGTTTCTGTAGAGACCTGGCTTTCCGTAGGTTTCCTTCTCGAACTGCTTTATAAACT
>NZ_JAAHIG010000715.1:0-1608 GCF_010692305.1 Moorena sp. SIO4G3
TTCAGAGTAGGTTCGGTGTTTGGCGTACTTGTCATTGGTGTTTCCTAAAATCAACTATTCCATATTAGACCTCTCCAAAATAAAAATTTATGCTACAATAAGGATTGATAAACTTAAATTTAGATGGTGATAAGCATGACTTATACATGGACATATTTACAAGAAAATCCGAGGGAAGCCAAGCGGCTTATTGGCATCAGTTATCAAAATTTAATGGAATTAATGGAAATGGCTAAAAGCTTAGATAAAAAACATAGAGAAAAGGTAGAACAGCAAAAAACTAGATTAATTCAAGCTGGGGGAGGAGCTAAACCAAAATTATCTGTAGAAGACCAAATAGTTTTAACACTAATTTACCTTCGTCAAAGTTTAACATTTCAAGTTTTAGGGTTACTTTTTCAAGTGAGTGAATCCACAGCTAATAATATTTTTAACTATTGGCTCAAAATTTTAGAAGATGGACTGCCACCAAGTTTAATTGAACAGGTAAGAAAAAATGAAGAAAATGAAGCTAAATTGTCAGAAATTTTAACAGAATATGAATTAATTGTAGATAGTGCAGAGCAAGAAATACCAAGGCCTAAAGACTATCAGGAACAAAAAAAATTTTACTCAGGTAAAAAGAAAAATCATACTCTCAAAAATCAATTAATTGTCTTACCTCATGGTGCAGATATAGTAGATTTATCAGCGGGAAAAAGAGGGCCGGAAAGCGACATAAATTTGTGGCGAGAGCAACAAGATGTTTTCTCTCAAGAACAAAAATTTTCTGGTGACAAAGCTTATGTAGGAGAGGCTCAAATAAAAACTCCTATAAAAAAGCCTAAGAAAGGAGAATTAACAGCACAACAAAAAGAAGAAAACAAACAATTTTCATCCCTAAGAGTTTGTGTAGAACATGTAATTAGAACGGTAAAAACATTTAGAAGTGCTGGGGATAAATTCCGTTTAAATATCAACAAATATGAATCAGTAATTTCCTTGGTTTGTGGCTTAGTAAGACTACGGATAGGTGCCTTGATTTTAGATGTTTTGAAATTCGATGATAGCACAAGTGAGATGATAATTAATCAACTACATCTTTGGAGCGATTTATTAACAGAAAATGAATGTAACCTTGATTTTTCGTCACTGTAATAAATGTGAGCTTTGCGATCATAAACTTTGAAACGCAAAGCAGACAATTGTTTCAATTTTTGGAGAGGTCTAATTGATAAATTATCGAAATTGGTTGTTAAGACTACCTTTAGCCTCCATATTAATCGGCGGCATTGCAGTTAATTTGCCTCTAATATCAATTAACAATTGACAATTGACAATTGACAATTGGGTTAGAGGCGTGAAACCCTTGATTTTACAGGGATTGCCTTCAAAACATTCTTGTAGTTATTATGGTCGTTTATTGCGACTTGATATAATTGGGAATATCGACCATAATAAAAATGTACGGGCTAATGGCATTCGCCCCTACCAATCACGATGGTAATGTAGGGGCGAATGCCATTCGCCCATACCAATCACGATGGTTTTGCGTAAATTATAGGCATTGAAATTTATTATGGTCATTCATTGCGATTTGATATCAGCCTAGATTCGAGTCAAATAGAG
>NZ_JAAHIG010000716.1:0-1603 GCF_010692305.1 Moorena sp. SIO4G3
AACTAATCAAGACCCTGACCCGGTGATAGCTTCGCGAAAACAACATGAGAAACGATGTTATCGGCTGGAATTCAAAATACAAACGTACAAGTATGCTGCTGAATAGTTTTGTCAGTCAACCAGGGGTTACGCAACGATTATGAACAGAACTTTTTAGATGACCAGTCCAGTGGCTGGAATCTCCAAAAATCAGAGATTAGAGATCCATCTGCCCTGTCACGATTATGGTTTATCAAAGCGGTAGCAACTCTCTATGTCAGTGCCCAAGGGGTGGCAGTGGTAGAGTCAGGTCAACGACGTTGGGTAGACACCCATTGGCGCACGTGGCAACAGCTATTTCCGCATTGGCTGGGTAGGGGTCAAAACTGCTCTGTTAAACGGATGGCGACTGATTCGTCAGGTCAGTTTCACCTCCAACCGTGATCCTGACCCTGTTATGGCATCGCGCAAACAACACGAAAAACGAACTTATAGGCATTAGTTCAAAGTACTGACGTACCAATATGCTCCGGAATAACTTTTGTCAGTCAATCAGGCAGGTAACTCAGGTGTTAGTCGTAGTTGATCACGACTGAGCAGGTGAGTTAGAGGAGGTAATGGACGTCTCTGTTCTCAGTCAAGCCCTAGATCATAAACGCGGAACGGGTGCAAGACCACTCAATTAGTGTGCTTTGGTCAGTTCAGAGGATAATCAAGTTTTAGGGAGTGTTACAGCATTTTGGGGCTCGATTTAGATGCGATTACCCTGCCTAGTCTAATTTCCAATTGTGTGCATAAACTTGGACATTTTCCGATTTTATGCCTAAATATTTTAACTTTTCTAATACATACCTAAAGCACTTATTCCCATCAGGCTTATAGTGTCCAGAGCTATCGTTGAGTTCTATATAAAGCTCTTTGATAGAAATACTGGAATTGAAAGTTTCCGTCAAATAGAACTCTCCAGCACAAGTGACTGCTTCCCCCGATCCCAACTCACTATGTCTAGTGTAATTTTTTTTATCCAATTCTAATTTAGAGTTCCATTTATATAATATATATCCTGCAGGCGATAATACCCATGAATAGTGGCCTTCCTCTTTTGAATATAGGACTACTTCCTCACATCTCTGTGCTTTAAGGTTTTCCCCATATAGCTTTCCATCTTCTATTCCTATCAAAACACATACGCCGTCAATTTCAGATGGGTCGTGGTATCTAAATATAGGATATTTATTATTAGTAGCTTTATATCGTTCCCAATCACCCAAGAATGGTTCCCAACCTACAGAATACCTAGGTCGTTGGTTGACCTCTAAAGATCTAAAAGATCTAAATTTTGTAGCGATACTACAGAAATCTTTTGTAGTTTTAATTTTTGTTTCTAAGATAATACTAGAATATTGATATTTCGTCTCTCCATTTTCATCCCCACTATGCTGTCTTCCTGTCATTACTTTATTAGTTGTCGCTATAGACCAATTCCCCGAAGATTCCTTTATATTATTTGACCAAATGGAATCATTCAATCCACAATAAATGCCATTATATTGAATCTTAGAATATCTGTAGCGAGTTTCTCCGTTCTCATCACCTTTATGCTCCCGTCCTGTCAATACAGTGA
>NZ_JAAHIG010000717.1:0-1593 GCF_010692305.1 Moorena sp. SIO4G3
CAGGGCAAACGCATCTAATCGGCAGAAACTAGCTCTGAAAAGCGTTTGAATGACCCGAAAATTTTAGCTGACCTTAAAATTTGACGGGAACAGATAAAACTGGTATAATATTTGTGTCGCTTATATAAAGGGTGAGTATTGTTTTAAATAATTAATATATATTGCCAGTATAATATCAAGCTAGACCATTTAGTCTAAACCCATGGGAAATTGCCCAACGCCATTAATTCTACTGATAAAATAAAACTTAAAAACCTAAAACTTTGAGGAGATAATCGTTATCCCATCCGGCTTTTTTTCGTTTAGTTTTAATTCCCGTTTTTTCGGTACTTTCTTGTTTTAATAAATTTAGAGCTATTTGTCTAATAATGGCTAAATTTTCTGGTGCATTATCTTTCCTGATTCGTGAATCATCTTCTAAAAATTGAACATCAAGTACCCAATGGAGTTGATTCTCTATACACCAATGTTGGCGAATAGCTTTTGCTAAAAGTTCAGCATTATTGGGCAGACTACTAATATAATATCTTCGTTCAAAACTTGTTTTTCCATCTTTTTCTTTTCGCCAATAATCTACCCAACCTATTGAGTTGAGTTTTTCCCATTCCCCGTTTGGATCAATTGCTTCTTTAACATTACTAAGCATTTGGTAATATCTGTGTTCTTCACGATTATGTCCAGTTTCTGACTGCAAATACTGACTGATCGTGAGGTTTTTTAATCTAGATAATGGTAATGTATTGACGATTTTTTCGACTCGTTCATAAAGATAAGCTTGATTCTTTTTTAAGGTAATTAAATAGTCGGCCTCTTTGGCTACAATTTGCTTGACAATTTCTTTTTGACAGCCCATAGCATCAATAGTTATGATGCAACCCGATAGTTCTAAAACTTTTATAAGTTTGGGAATAGCTGTTATTTCATTGGATTTTTCATCTACTTTTACTTGCCCTAAAACCAGGCGATTCGCTGTTGCCCATGCACTAACCATATGAATAGCTGCTTTGTCAGAACTTTTGTCATAGGAATGACGTAAAGTTTTCCCGTCAATCGCTACTATTTCTCCAAAAGTGACCTGACTAATTGATTGAACCCACTTCAAAAAACACTGCTGTAATTGTTCGGTTTCAAGTTTCGCAAAAACTCTGGCAATTGTGTCGTGAGATGGAATTCCATTAGGTAATTCTAAAAACTTTTTTAACCATTTATATTTGGTTTTACCGTAGAGTTCTATGTCAACCCAGGTGTCGGCACCACTAATCACCGCACAGATAGTAATTGTAATAATATCAATTAATTTATGTAGTTTGGTTCGGTCAACTCTGGGATCTTTTAAATCACTAAAATGCTCATAAATCGTAGTTTTTGGTCTGAGTTTCATTGCTGAGTATTTATAAAAATAATGCTTTGATTTTCCTTCATAAAGACCTAATTTAAATCTTAATTTTATGGTCTAACTGTTAACTAGTATTAAGGAAATTGAATTATTGTAAATAATAAGCTCGTTACCATTCTAGGCCACGGGGAATGCCAATAGAGCAGATCTGCATATAAAGAGTGATTTGTCAAAAAAATTTAGATGCGTTTGCCCTG
>NZ_JAAHIG010000718.1:0-1569 GCF_010692305.1 Moorena sp. SIO4G3
AGAGACAGTAAAAAGGTATATAGAAAACCAGAGAGGCAAATAACACGAGAGCCGGGATAAATCCCGGTACGCTCCACGCCCACCCAATAAATTAGGTGGCTAACTCTCGCTAGTTATTTCTCTGTTTGCGCGCAGGGCTATCACTGTTGAAGGTTAAGGGGTCAAGGCACCGACTTGCTGTAAATCCAAAAGAAAAATTTTCTGAGTAGATGCTTCGTTTGGTATAACAGCTGCATGAGATATCATCTCAAGAACACTGGACTGACGGTAAGACTTCGGGATAGGTCGCATCATGTCTTGGGGTAACTCCACCAAATTGGGTAGATCATCCACAAAAATTCCCCAAAGTTCGGAGTCCCTAGGACGAATAATCACTAAGAACCTTTGGTTAGGGCTTAGGTGAGGTAAACTACCATCGCCCAACTGCTGATGTAAATCCCAAACCTTAATGCTATGCTTGCCTAGCTGAACTAATCCCATGGTTTTCATCTCCCGGCTGATTTCAGTGGTAAAACTAACCACTTTCAAGACATCCCTAATCGGGAGACATAGGGAATAATCAGCAATCTTAAAAACCATGAACTTGTCTAGTTTTTTTATCGTCGCCGATCGCCTTTATTTTATAGTGCTTATTGCTTATTTATTCGTCCTGGATGCTGATTAATTTAAGTAAAAAAAACGTTTACAAAAAAATAATTGTTTTCGATTAGCAATGATAACTTACTAATTGCAAATTACCAAATAATTCCCGAATATATAGCGTTTATCGCAGTTATGAGGTACAGTTTTTATTCCCCCTACTCCCCACTCTCCACTCCCCACTCCCGACTCCCTGATTAAGGGTTAAATGGGCTCAACAACATCGGTTACTGTTGTCAACAATTGGTGTTCCAAATAGGGCTTAGTGATATAAGCCTTTGCCCCCAACTGTGTAGCAATCAAGCGGTGTTTATCGTTACTGCGGGAGGTGAGGATAACGACAGGAATATCTACCAAAGCTGGGTCTTGCTGACAGTGTTTGAGAAACTCAAACCCATTCATGCGAGGCATCTCAATATCACAGATTACCAACTGTATATCTGTCTGATGCTGTAGTTGCTCAATGGCTTCATAACCATCCTGGGCTTGAAACACTTGATAGCCATTCTTGTCTAAGGTCATGGCTAGAGTGTGGCGTAGGGTGATGGAGTCATCTACCAGGAGTACCTTTGGCTTACGTCTGACCCAGAATGGTTCAACCAATGAAGGTGGAAGCTGCTTTTGCGAAAGGGTTTTTATCGGTTCGGTGGCTTCCTCATCGCTTTTGCTTTCAACCTTCAATGTGCTAACCTGTAACCTTTGACTGCCATCGGTCTGTTGGTCAGACAGGTACTGGATCAATTCAGTCCCATCCAGCACCAATGTCAACCGACCATCGGCCAGAATACTGCCCCCATTCACATAGGCAGGGCTGTTTCATTCTGGCCAAAAATAGATGGGGAGATGGGGAGATGGGGAGATGGGGAGAATTTTGGACGAATAGTCGGGATTTTGGCCAAATTTATCTAACCATCCTCTTTGGCCGAATCA
>NZ_JAAHIG010000719.1:0-1537 GCF_010692305.1 Moorena sp. SIO4G3
TTACGTGGGAGCCAAAAACCGAAAGCCCCGCGTATTTATACCGGGGATGAAGGTTCGTAGCGGCTTTAGCCGCCGTGAAGAAATATTTTGATTATTTCCGAATTTTTACGCGAAGTCTTGTAGAATAAAGTAGTAGCAGTTAAGGTCGAGACTGATGATCATTTTGGAATTTAAGGTATACGGCAAAAAACAGCAATATCTGGCTATAGATGAGGCGATTAGAACAGCTCGTTTTATTCGCAATAGTTGCCTCCGGTACTGGATGGACAACAAAGGGGTAAATAAGTATGATCTCTCCAAATATAGCAAGGTATTAGCCCATAAGTTTCCGTTTGCAAATGAGTTAAATTCCACTGCTCGCCAGGCTAGTTCTGAACGGGCATGGTCATCAATTTCTCGGTTTTTCGATAACTGTAAAAAGAAGGTGCCTGGAAAGAAAGGTTTCCCGAAGTTCCTTCATCGTGGACGATTCGGCAAAGCCGACGCTGCGCGAACGGTCGAATACAAGCAATCTGGCTGGAAGCTATCCCCTGACAAGAAATGGATTGTATTCAGCGACAAAAAAGGGATTGGGAAGCTCAAACTTAAGGGCACCTGGGATTTGTGGGGCTTTGACAAAAAGCAGATCAAGAGGGTTAGGATAGTCCGTCGTGCTGATGGTTACTATGTTCAGTTCTGCATCCAGGCTGATAACAATGAACAGTTGAAGCCTGCTGATGCAACTATTGGCTTAGATGTTGGACTGAAGGATTTCTATACTGACTCCAGGGGAAATACTGAACCTAACCCTAGATTTTATCGAACGGGAGAGAAGAGACTGAAGTTTTATCAGCGACGAGTATCCCGAAAAAAGAAAGGCTCTGCTAACCGGAAGAAAGCCATAAATAGATTAGGTAGACAACACCTTAAAATAAGTAGGCAACGTGAAGAACATGCCAAGAGACTGGTTAGAAGTTACCGTAAGATAATGGAGCCTTTTTGGTTTGTAGGTTATGCATAAAAGGGTTAAAACTGTTGTTATAAAGGCTCCATTATCTAAGGTTTCGTCTCCGGCACGTTGCGTAATCCGTTCGCGTAGCGTCGGCTTCGCCGAATCTAACGATTTGGTCGCCTACGAAGATTTAAGAGTCAAGAACTTAGTCAAAAACCACTGTTTAGCTAAATCTATTAACGACGCAGGTTGGTATCAATTCAGGAAATGGTTAGAGCATTTTGGAACCAAGTTTGGTCGGGTTACGGTTGCTGTAAACCCTGCCTATACAAGCCAGAACTGCTCAGAGTGCGGCGAAGTAGTCAAAAAGTCATTATCTACTAGAACTCATGTCTGTAAGTGTGGTTGTAAATTAGACCGAGACCACAACGCCGCAATCAACATCCTAAATAGAGCCTTGGGTACGGTGGGGCACACCGGAACCTGGATTTTAGATCCGAACTCTTCGGGAGATCTGACCTCTACTGTTCTTGGTTCCGGCCAGGTTCAGCAAGTCGGGTCGTCGAGCGAAGAATCCCCGCGTCTTTAGACCGGGGAGTGTCAACA
>NZ_JAAHIG010000072.1:0-30662 GCF_010692305.1 Moorena sp. SIO4G3
TGTATTGTTCCGGCGCGGAGGGGCATCCCGTGTCGTTAATAAAGCTTACCGAGTATCCGAACCGTTGGGTGGAGTTGGTAAGAAGCCCACACGCTCACTCAAAGAGTCAGTGTGGGAGTATGTCACCTCAGTGGCTGGTTAGCTCACTGGCTGGCTAACTAGACTTGGGACAATTACTTATCTACTGCAGTTTAGACTAAATCGTTATCCCAAAAAGCGATCGCTATCTCAACAAGCGATCGCTTTTTGTTTACATATATAGCAATCCGTGTAGCAATTGTGGGAATTTTTGTTGCCTGTTCCCTACTCCCAGCTCCGAACGCGCCCCGGGTGGCCTACGGCCTCAGCTCCCAGATCCGCTGGGGAGCAGGTCTTGCAATGCTTAAACATTAGTACTATTTTCCAGTAGAGCAAGCAATTACCCATGAGGGGGCTATAGATAATGTACAAATATTCATCCAGGACTAGCTCCCCTTCAGACCTATTACCTATTACCGTCTTGATGCAATAGCGAGTGGGGGAAACCCCCAAGACCGCGCAAATCACGCTATTACCTATTATCCATTACCTATTACCTTAGTACTAATGTTGCTGCATAAGTGACATGCTCTCGATCCGCTGTTCCCTTTCCTATAAAAGTTTTCAATGGGGTGGCGACAAAATCATCCTATCATTCAGCAACGCCATCACTGGAGTCAATCGGATATTTTTCTGTAACTTATCCGGATAACTCAACTCGGCTGAGAAATAGAAAAATAGTAGATGCACCTTGATAGCCATCCCCCTGCAATCAAAGCGGGGGGTTTTTTAATTATAACCATGAAACCGATGAAACCCATACTCAAATCTGCCGCAACTTCTCTAATCTTAATGATTGCGATGGTTCTATCTGCTAGCCCTGGCTCTGCTCAACCTGAAGGATTAAAGGGTAGCTACGTGGGAATTAGTAACGATGGCAGCACAATCAGTAATGATATCCTCAATCCCTTTGAGAATTTGCTGGGAATTGGCTCAAACTCAAGCGATGAAAGGATTGGTAGCATGTATCAAGGTCGTATTGATCTGCCCAATTTACCAATTTCAGTGCGTGGTGCAGCGTTTCTCTCGGACAAAGGTCGTGCTCTCGAGCCAACAATTACCTACGATGTACCGGTTGCCAGCAATACTAACATTTACGTTGGTGGAGGCTATACCTTTGTGAACAACGAGGAGATCACCACTCCTTTAGGTAATCAAAATTCAGCGGTATTGACTGCTGGTGTAGAAGCAGCAGTCAATGACTACACCATAATCTACGGCAGCGGCAGATTAAGCCTTAGTGATGAAAACAACGATACTTCCCCAGTTAAATTGCAATTTGGTGCAGGCTATCGTTTCTAAAATCTATTGCTCAATCGTAATGGTAGGGGCGCTTCCCTTGGGCATTTATTTTAACCAAAGACGAGTCACTTGTTCCAACTGAGTAACATCCTCCTGACTCAAAGCCCAACCCAAAGCCCCTGCATTGTCTTGCACCTGCTGTGCGGTCTTAGCACCGGGAATCGGGATTACTCCATCTTGAGCAATCAGCCAGTTAAGGGCAACTTGAGCTGGTTTTCGCTCATACTTTTCCCCTAACTGATTCAGTAGCTTTAGCACAGGGGCAATTTTTTCTAAACCACTTTTGCTAAAGCGGGGGTCAATTGCCCTAGCTCCAGTGGGTTTGATATAGCTCTCTACCGTATACTTGCCTGTGAGTAATCCTTGAGCTAAAGGACTGTAAGCGAGAATAGTCACACCTAACTCACGCGCTTTATCAAGAATACCGTTGCTCTCAATTTTCCGATGCAACAGAGAATATTGCACCTGATTCACCGCTAGGGGTATGCCACGGGCTGCTAAGTAACTGTGAGCTTCTGCCATTTGCTTAGCGGAATAGTTACTGACACCAACTGCTCCAATCCGACCACGCTTGACTTCATCAGCTAGAGCATTCATCAACGTCTGTTGGCTGATCAAGAAACTAAAAGGCATATGTACTTGGTACAGTTCCACTTGCTCGACTTGCAAACGTTTCAAACTGTCGCTCAAGGCATCAGAAACTGACTGAGCGGTAAATCGCCAGGGTAAGGGAAAATACTTAGTGGCAATCTGGGCTTTCCGTCCCAGCTGCTTCATAAACCGTCCGATCAGGGATTCGGATTCTCCTAGTCCATATACCTCAGCGGTGTCAAAAAAGTTAATCCCAGCATCCAAGGTTGCCTCGAAGGCTTCTTTTACCTGAGTAGTGCCGTAGTCACTGCCATAGTTCCAAAACAGCTTGTCTCCCCATGACCACGTCCCAATTCCCAAGGCTGTGACCATCGGACCATTCTGACCTAACCTGATCGTCTGCATTCTCAACACTCCAGCTCTTAACATTTCTTAATATTAGTTCAGTTTATCGTGGCGTGGTCAGCTATCAGCTTGGTTGACGGTTGAAAGTTGAAAGTTGAAAGTTGAAAGTTGAAAGTTGAAAGTTGAAAGTTAAAAGTTGAAAGTTGAAAGTTGACGGTTTATAACTTAAGTTGAAAAATTAACGATAAACTAGACTGAGCACTGACTCCCTGACCCATTCAGCTATTAATAAAACTAAGAAAGGAAAAAATTGCTGCAATAGAAGGCTTGATTTGGGAGCCTGAAAACCTTTATTGTGCTTTGGTTGTGTAATCTGGTTACTCCTGTGCGGCGTCAATCCCAACAGCACTCTCAAACCCTTGACCAGGGGCAAGGTATGAATATAGACTCATACATCAACATTGAGCAAGAACAAATTACACGCTCCCGCGTGCTATTTCATAGCATTCGCTTTGATTTAAATCAAGACATTCTTACAAAAATTAAACAAGCACAACAGACTGGTCACGGCCTTGATATTTCCGGAGAGTTGCTTAGTGATTTACGCCATTTAGCTCTGCTCGATTGGGAAAACCGCCTCCAGTCTGGATTGACGTTTTCTACCTACTATCTACCAGTTGATCGAGCACAGGCACTGATGCGGAGTGTGATTGCCCTTGATGGAGAAATCCTTCACCAGATCAAGAGAGACTGTCTGGAGAATCCCGACTTTTGTTGTCAAATTGCTGACGCTCACTACTGGCTGATCACTCAAATCTTGGCTCAGCTACGCCTAAAACCATCACCCAACTTCCCTAAGCTGGCTTGGGGACTATCAGCGCTGATGATAATCTTGGTGATTTTGGCAGTGCTGGTAATACCTGGTGTATTACAGCTAATAGTTGCTCAACCGTGGAGATGGTTGATAATTATAGTGGGCATAGTCAGCTGTGCTCTACTTCTAGTAATACTACAATGGCTCCTACGTTCATGTTTAATCAGGATTGCCCCTTGGATGTTGCGTCAGCTATTGTCAGGTTTGCTATCGTCCAAGCCTGGTCCTAAGAAAATTGCTAAACGTATTCTGGCATGGTTATTGCCCTGATTAGTGCTTAGTGGCGTAGGGTGCGTTAGGGGCGGGCTCATCCTCATTTTTCGCTCTAGCGCCAGGGTTGGCAGCGATGCAGCGCGGTCTTGGGGGTTTCCCCCATGAGCGACTGCATCAAGACACAGCCCGCCCCGTAACGCACCACCGGGTCAAACAGCTGCCTTTTGCCTTTTAGCTGGGATTATTCGTTAAGGGCAGAATTTAACCGATAATAGAAAGGTGAAGTCATATAGAAACTATGTCACCAGAAGCGATCGCATCAGTTATCAATGTCTATTTTGAAACCATGGCGGCCATGAATCCAGGAGGCTGGGTAGAGATTTTTGCTGAAGATGCAGTGATTTATGACCCAGTCGGAAAGCCACCAATCAACGTCTCTGAGGACTCGGAGAAGTTCTTTGGACTACTGTCTACCTTCTTTAACAGCTTTGACATCTCACAAGAGCAAATTTTTATTGCTGGCAATGGAGCAGCGGTAAAGTGGAGAATGAAGGCGTCTGCTAAGAATGGTCGTGAGGCTACTGCTGAAGGCATCAGTGTTTTTGAAATCAATGATGACGGTAAGATTCAACAGGTTTTGTCCTACTGGAATGAAGCAGAAATGATGGCTAAACTGAAGGGCTAATTCCTAAGTGTTGTTGGCTCCTCTGCCATCAGCAAATCAGCTGCTTTTTCCGCAATCATTATGGTCGGGGCATTCGTGTTACCACCAACGATAGTGGGCATGATTGAAGCATCTACAACTCTTAACCCCTCTATACTATGTACCTGTAAGCGCGAGTTAACCACTGCCATTGGGTCATTCCCCATCTTGCAAGTCCCAACTGGGTGATACAATGTGCCTGCGCTATCGCGGATGTAGGTCGCAATTTCGTCGAGTTGCTCGACTTGAGTTCCAGGGAAAAGTTCCTCCCCCCGAAAGGTCTCAAATGCTGACGCCTGAAGTATTTGACGACACAGCTTGATGCCAGTAAGCAAAACCTGTAAATCTGTTTGATCAGTTAGATAATTGGGCTGAATTAGGGGTGCAACTAAAGGGTTAGGGGAGGACAAACGTATATAACCCCGGCTTTGGGGATGTAACAAGGTGGCAAAGAGGGTGAAGTAGTTCCCCTCCATTGGCTTAACGTTCTGCCTAGATAAGAAAACTGGGGCAAAATGCAATTGTAGGTCAGGCTTGGTCAAATCCGGTGTAGTTTTGACAAATCCCCCTGCCTCAGCAATATTTGAAGTTAACGGTCCGCGCTTGAATAGCAGATATTTCAACAAGTTGCCAGTGGTATTGGCTCCCTCAAGGGTAATCGGTTGAGTACATTCGTAGACAACACCAGCCCATAGATGGTCTTGCAGATTTTGTCCTACTCCTGGCAAATTCACCACTACCGGAATTCCCAAAGCCTTGAGATGATCTGCTGGTCCAATTCCGGAAAGCATCAGTAGCTGAGGAGAATTGATTGCTCCCCCACAGAGAATGACCTCCCCTTGATGCCCAGAGGTTGTAGTTAATTTCTCGATCTCGGTGGCACCACCATCGAGAATGTACTCCACACCAGTGACGCGAGTTCCATCTAACAAAAGGCGAGTGACTTGAGCGCCAGTGCGAATGGTGAGGTTAGCTCGATGGCGGCAGGGTTTTAAGTAAGCAACAGCGGTACTATGACGTTTACCGTTTTTCTGAGTTACCTGATAAAATCCTACCCCTTCTGGTTCTGGACAGTTGAAGTCCTTGGTGTTTTCCAAGCCTATTTCTGTAGCTGCTTCGACAAACGCCTGAGATAGGGGGTTGGTGTAGCGCAAATTGGCGACATTGAGCGGACCATCAGTGCCATGGTATTCAGACGCTCCCCTTTCCTGGTTTTCGGCTTTCTTAAAATAGGGCAGCACCTCAGAAAAACTCCACCCCTTATTCCCTAATTCGTGCCAGTGGTCATAGTTCCAACGGTGACCTCGAATATATATCATGGCGTTGATAGAGCTACAGCCACCTAGAACCTTGCCACGGGGCCAGAACAATTTGCGGTTGTTCAGATTGCTTTGGGGTTGTGTATAGTAACTCCAATCGTATTCAGTTCTTGATAGGGCGCGAAAGGCGATGGGAATGTGAATTGACCGCTCGCGGTCTGGCTTGCCAGCTTCCAGTAGCAATACTCTAGTGTTGGGGTTTTCCGTGAGGCGGTTAGCAAGGACACAACCTGCTGAACCAGCACCGACAATTATATAGTTATAGAGCATCTTAGATTTAGGCTCAAATGGAACTATTGCCTGATTTGAGTAGTTAAGATTAACATTGAGTCTATGGCAAAAGTCAATTTTTGCTTTTTGCTATGTAGCTATAGTACCTATTACTCTGAGCTGTTCCCAAAAAAATAACCCCTGAGTATCTTGCTGTTAGATCACAGCTCGACCGACTAAGGGGTATCTATGGCTGAATTGCGTAAGCTATTTACTACTATCCACAGCGGCTGTATGCGATCGCGTTTTCGCAAAGGTGAAGTACCCCAACCTGCTTCGCTGAGGTTGGGGCTTCCCATTCTCAGTTCAATCAGGGACGGTTTTATTCGTCTTCGAGGTTTCCCGCTTCATCCGCCGATGCCTCAACCAGCAAGCTCGTCTTGGTCTTACTCAGCGTCCACAGGCAGACATCCGCCTTCCGCAGACGCATATTTTGGCGACAGACTTACCTTGGAATTACAGCGATAGCTGACCAGCTGGGGCAAGTCTCTTCCCTGAACTCTGCTAGTACTTTTACACCTTGAAGGTAGCCTTTTAGTCAGTCAGGAGGGTCATCGACCACTTTTATTTTAGCACGAATCGCGCTCTAGTTGTCGTCTCGCTATCCATCCCCACCGTGAAAGACGGTGGGGAATTCCGCGAGTTTTGTTAACCTTATATTAACCAATGGTATAACTTCACGGTAAGACCAGTTGCTCAGACCTCAGACAACTAGTATCTAGCCGGGAAACGCTTTTGAGCTGTTACACAAAAAAAATACCCCTGTCTTGCTTTTAGATCACAGACAGAGGAATGAAGGGGTATTGATGACTGAATTGCGTAAGCTATTTACTACTATCCACAGCGGCTGTATGCGTACGGGTTTTCTTATAGTTAACCAATGGTATAACTTCACGGTAAGACCAGTTGCTCAGACGTCAGACAACTAGTATTTAGCTGGGACAAGCCTTTGAGCTGTTCCAAAAAAAATAACCCCTGAGTGTATTGCTGTTAGATCACAGCTCGACCAACTAAGGGGTATCGATGGCTGAATTGCGTAAGCTATTTACTACTATCGACAGCTGCTGTATGCGTACGCGTTTTTCCAACGTTAACCAAAGAGTTAACCAATGGTATAACTTCAGGGTAAGACCAGTTGCTCAGACCTCAGACAACTAGTATGTAGCCGGGACAAGCCTTTGAGCTGTTCCAAAAAAAATACCCTCTGAGTGTCTTGCTGTTAGATCACAGCTCGACCAACTAAGGGGTATCGATGGCTGAATTGCGTAAGCTATTTACTACTATCAACAGCGGCTGTATGCGTACGGGTTTTCCCAAGGTTAACCAAAGAGTTAACCTTATGTATAAGAGATGGTTTAGCCGATGATGGCGGTTTCGGGCAACCAAGAATACCCAAGAATACCAGTGCCTGCACCCTTTGGGAGCGTCAATTTGCTACACTTCTGATCACATATTGGTATTGCCTCCAAAATCAAAACCATGACAGCTACACCACTTGCATCCATACCCCTAAGTGCGATCGCTCAAAAAACCCGTCAAGCTGCACAAAAGTTAGCCGTTCTCTCAACAAAGGCTAAAAATGAAGCTATTGAGGCAATAGCCCAAGCCTTGGAAGCTGCAGCACCGGAAATCCTAGCGGCGAATGCTGCAGACTGCCAAGCGGCTGAGGCGGATAACATTCCGAAACCCCTTTACAATCGCCTGAAGTTGAACGAAACGAAGCTCAAGGGGGCTATTCAGGGGGTGCGAGATGTGGGCAACCTTGGTGATCCTGTAGGCAACGTCCAAATTCATCGAGAACTGGATCAAGGACTAATCCTCAAACGAGTCACTTGTTCCTTAGGAGTTTTAGGGGTTATATTTGAAGCTCGTCCCGATGCCTTAATTCAAATTACCTCTCTTGCGATTAAATCCGGTAATGGTGTTATCCTCAAAGGCGGTAAAGAAGCAATTCGCTCCTGTGAAACCCTAGTCAAAGCAATTCATAAAGGATTATCTACCACAGCAGTTGATCCAGCAACGGTACAGTTGTTAACCACTAGAGAAGAAATCAAAGAGCTGTTACAACTAGACAACTATGTGGATTTGATTATTCCCAGAGGGTCCAATGCTTTTGTTCGGTTTGTGCAGGAGAATACTCGTATTCCAGTACTCGGTCATGCTGATGGGATTTGCCACCTCTATATTGATGCAGCAGCTGACATAGAGAAAGCGGTAACTATCACCGTTGATGCTAAAACGCAATATCCAGCTGTTTGTAATGCTATTGAAACCCTGCTGGTGCATTCAGACATTGCTCCTCGTTTCCTGCCCCTAGCAGCAGAAGCTTTGAAAAAGCGTAATGTAGAATTGCGAGGGGATGAAGCTAGCCGTGAGATTATCCCAATCTCTGTAGCAACGGATGAGGATTGGTCTACAGAATACAGTGATTTAATTCTTTCTATCAAAGTAGTAGATTCTGTAGAAGAAGCGATTAACCATATCAATACTTATGGTTCCAGACATACGGATGCAATTGTTACTGAAGACCAGGAGGTAGCAGATAGCTTCGGAAATCAAGTGGATGCCGCTAATGTTTTCCACAACTGTTCTACTCGCTTTGCCGATGGTTTCCGTTATGGGTTTGGAGCAGAAGTAGGAATTAGCACTCAACAAATGCCCCCCCGTGGTCCAGTGGGCTTAGAAGGATTAGTAACTTACAAATACAAGGTTACAGGGAATGGTCACATTGCGGCTACTTATGTTGGTGAGAATGCTAAGGCTTTTACCCATCGGGATATGTGATGTTCTTCCTTAAATTTATCTTGTTAAAGAAACTAAGAGGTTTTAAATTCCGAAAGTTGAGTAGGGTGCGTTAGGGACGGGATCGCCCTAATTTTCCACCTCTTCGCCAGTTGAAACAGTCCGTCCCGTAACGCACCACCGACTCAAACAGCAAAAATGAGATGCACCCAGAGGTTTTAAATTCCGAAAGTATTGTCCAGTAATGCTTTGAGTATAATTATACTGCCAGGGGCACCTAGTAAGCGATGCAGCGCGGTCTTGGGGGTTTCCCCCATGAGCGACTGCATCAAGACAGTGCTCTTGATCGATATTTTTAGACTTTTGCAAGAGGTCTATAAAAAAAACCTCAGCGGGTAGCTGAGGAATTAGTCACGTTGCATCTACTATTTCTTAATCCTTGATTGCTCTGTCTCGATCCGGAAGAAATTAGAAATGCTTACGCCAAGGAGACAGCCAAGATGGCTATCCCACATAGAACTAATAGATTGGTTGAGACAACAGTGAACAAAAAAAATCCCCAGCGGGTAGCTGAGGGATTAGTCAGGGTGCATCTACTATTTCTTAATCCTTGATTGCTCTATCTAGATCCGGAAGAAATTAGAAATGGGATAGCCAAATAGAACTAATAGATTGGTTGAGACAAGATTAAACAAAAAAAATCCCCAGCGGGTAGCTGAGGAAGGAGTCAGGGTGCATCTACTATTTCTTAATCCTTGATTGCTCTGTCTAGATCCGGAAGAAATTAGAAATGGGATAGCCAAATAAAACTGATAGATTACTTGAGACAAGATTAAACAAAAAAAATCCCCAGCCGATAGCTGAGGGATGAGTCAGGGTGCATCTACTATTTCTTAATCCTTCATTGCTCTATCTCGATCCGGAAGAAATTAGAAATGGGATAGCCAAATAAAACTGATAGATTACTTGAGACAAGATTAAACAAAAAAAATCCCCAGCCGATAGCTGAGGGATGAGTCAGGGTGCATCTACTATTTCTTAATCCTTGATTGCTCTCTCTAGATCCGGAAGAAATTAGAAATGGGTAAGCCCAATAGAATTGATAGATTGGTTGAGACAAAATTGAACAAAAAAAAATCCCCAGCGGTTAGCTGAGGGATGAGTCAGGGTGCATCTACTATTTCTTAATCCTTCATTGCTCTGTCTCGATCCGGAAGAAATTAGAAATGGGTAAGCCAAATAGAACTGATAAATTTGTTGAGACAAAATTGAACAAAAAAAAATCCCCAGCGGGTAGCTGAGGGATGAGTCAGGGTGCATCTACTATTTCTTAATCCTTCATTGCTCTATCTCGATCCGGAACAATATGGCAAAACAGCTCTTTTCTACTAACCATGGGGCAAGCGGGGGATTGACGTTATTTACAAATCCCCCCAGGTCTGATCAAGAAACTGCATAATCCGTTCGTCAACCGACATCTTTGAACCGTCTCCAGAGAGGCTGGTTGCGCCTGAAGTGTAGAAGTGGCCGAAGGCGGGGACCCAGGCAAAGGTATATCGAACACCAACCTCCTTGTAAAGCTCAATCAGAATGGGCATTGAAACGAAAGCAGCATTCAGATCGTTCTGTCCTTCGATCAGGAGGATCGGCGGGCTATCCGATGATTCTGTTACCGTTTTGACGATGTCGAAGCCGATGATACCACTAGACAGCTGGAAAGTAGCTGCCACCGGTTCGTGCATGCCATGGGCAACGTTCAAACTTGTTACGGCTCCGGCAGAAAATCCACCGAGGACAATGCGCTCTGGATCGATATTGTAATCAGCCGAGCGGATATAGTTGAGGGCCATACGCAGGTCTTCAGCAGCCGACAGCACCGCGTCGCCGAGAAGTTCCATGTCTTCAGGATCGCTAGGATCCAGAGGCTCAAGCCCCATAACTTCACGGACCTTATTCACTTGATCGATAATAAGTTCGAGGTTCGTCATGTCGATATCCTCTGGCGGGTAACCTTCCCTCGACGGTACTGGGTTGTCAGGTGCCAGCCGATAACTGATTGCGAAGCAAACGTAGCCCCGCGTTGCAAACTTTCGGCAATAATCCCCCGGGGAGGTGTCTTGCGCGCCACCTTCGTCGTAGGTGTAGCGTGGACTGCCACGATGGAACGAGCCGCCGTGGGTAAAAATGATAGCGGGTCGTGGTTTTTCTTCGGTTTTTTCTTCCGTGTCTTCAAGGGGCTCGTAGACATCCATCCACAAGTTGATAGTATCCAAGTAATCATCCCCTTCATCGTCTTTGACGATAACATCCCCTTTGCCGTAGATCACCTCTGCCGTGACCTTGTAGTCAAGCATGGATCGGGTTTCAGCTAAGGCAGGAGCTTGAAACAACATCCACAAACAAAGACAAATTAAAGCAAACAAAGCAGTAAACTTTCTCATCAGCACTCCTAATGACCTAGAGGTAAAAGGATTCAGCAAAAATCAATACAACTGAATCTCCCTGGGAAATAGTAAATCATTTAAAGAAATTGATCAACCCACATTCCGCACCTCCCAGTGCCAGCCATTTTGGTTTGATAATAATTCTTTTTTATAGTAGTTATGTACTACTGTGATTCCTCATTTTTAGTTTTAAGATAGTGGGGCCGAGATACGTACAATATTAGCCATTAGGCTGGAAACCCCTTCTCCGAAATGGTTTTAAAACTCTTGTTTCAAAACGCTTACCCATTGATCAGGAGTGATAGATTACTTGAGACAAAATTGAACAAAAAAAATCCCCAGCGGGTAGCTGAGGAATTAGTCAGGGTGCATCTACTATTTCTTAATCCTTCATTACTCTGTCTCGCTCCGGAAGAATTTAGAAATGCTTACGCTAAGGAGACAGCTAAGATGGCTATCCCACATAGGACTGATAGATTGGTTGAGACCAGAGTTAACAAAAAAAATCCCCAGCGGTTAGCTGAGGGATGAGTCAGGGTGCATCTACTATTTCTTAATCCTTCATTACTCTGTCTCGCTCCGGAAGAAATTAGAAATGCTTACCCTAAGGAGACAGCCAAGATAGCTATTCCACATAGAACTGATAGATTGGTTGAGACCAGAGTTAACAAAAAAAATCCCCAGCGGGTAGCTGAGGGATGATTCAGGGTGCATCTACTATGTCTTAATCCTTCATGGTTCTACCTAGATCCGCTGGTTCCCAGATCCGCTGTGCCCAGATCCCCTATTCCCTATAGCTGAAATCCCTGAGTTTTGAAGAAATTATGACTAAAGTAAGCCTGAAACCCTTGTATAAACTGGGTTTCGGGTGTTTTGTATCACACAGCTACTTGAGTTCCAGGGTAGCATGGGCAATTTGCCCTTGACTTATCCACTAAAGTTTCAGTACAATAAAGTAGAACATTTGTACTACTATAGTTTTTTCTCTTAACCATTGCACCCACACCCCTAGAGCCATCACATCGCTCCTACAACGAAGGATTGTAGATTAGCGAGCGTATCGCTGTGGGTAGTGTGGGGTACTTGCCATTAGTAACTGGCTGATAGGGAAACCTCTTGTTTGGGAATTATCTCAGATAAGAGCACTGTCAATACTGCACTGCGTGGATTTTGGATAAATCCCCCCAACCCCGTCGGGATCCCCCTCCCGTCCCCCGCGCGGAAGGGGGAAGCCAGAGGAACCATAGCCTTTTTGTTCATGGGGAAGGGCGATTGTCTATTCTCTATTGTTCCCCCCTTGTTAAGCAGTAAGGGTGATCCCCCTCCCGTCCCCCTTATTAAGGGGGAAGCCAGAGGAAGCATAGCCTTTTTGTTCATGGGGTCTATTGTTCCCCCCTTGTTAAGGGGGGTTAGGGGGGATCTCCCAGGGTGGATCAATATTGCTAACCAGCCACCGGCTACTATAGCGGTTCTCATATTAATAAAGTACACACACCTATTTTTTTCCTGTTCCCGATTCCCGATTCCCGATTCCCGATTCCCTGCACGCAGCGCTATAGCAATTTTCCAGTAATCATTTTCAAGTAAAAATATCTAAATATCGTCAAAGGAACACACTATATGGTTGCCACAAAAGACAGTAAAGACCAAATTTTCCAAGCCTTTGAGCAAATCCTAAAAGAGCGGCAAAACATTGACTCAAAAATTGCCACCAAAGAAGAGGAGGCGGAAAAAGCTAAAAATCAACAAGTGCTGGAAACGGCCTCAAACTATACCGTTGATAATATTGTCAAAGGAATGGCTGATTTACAGCTAGAGTTTGGCACCATTGTTAATGAATTGTCAGAAAAATTATCCTCAGAAGCCTCTAAACTTGATCAGCTAAAGCTGGCGATTAAGGTAGAAACTGAACACTTGCAATACCTTCAGCAAATTCGAGTTGTAGCTGATGCCTTACATTTGCTGAATCAAGAGCACCAGGAAAAGCTGAAATCTCTAGAGCAAAAAGCAGCTCAACAGCGAGAAGAGATCGAAAAAGACCAAGAGCAAAAACGTAAGCTTTGGCAAAAAGACCAAGAAGACTTTGAAATAGCACGTCAAGAACAAAACGAATTATTGACTCGGGAACGACAACGCCAAGAAGCTGACTATCAATACGAATTAGAACGTAACCGTAAAATTGAGACGGATCAGTATGAAGAACTGAGCCGTAACCAGGAGCGAGAATTGCAAGAGGCCAATCAAGAAAAAGACAAGCAATGGTCTGAGCGAGAACAGAAGCTACAAGAATCTCAAGCCCTGTTTGAAGAGTATCAACAGAAAGTGGAAGCTTTCCCAGCTGAGCTAGATGAAATCGTTAAAAAAGTAAAAGATAAAGCCATTAAAAAAGTCCAAAACGACGCTAAGGTACAGTCTGATTTGCTCGCCAAAGAATGGGAAGTTACTCAACAAGGTTATGACGTTAAAATTCAGTCTCTGGAGCAACACATAGAAAAACAAAATAAACAAATTGAAAATCTATATAGTCAGCTACAAGAGACTCTAAAACAGTCCCAAGCCCTGACCTTGAAAGCTTTTGATGGCTCTTCAAGCAGCAAGGCTCAAAATTAGTGAATAGTGATACCAGTTCAGAAATTTTCCAATAGAATATAACCTTGAAAGTATGACACGCAAACCTAACAGCAAGAACACCAAAGCAGAAATTTTAGAGGCTTACAAGGAATTACTAGCAGAACGAAATGCTTTGGAAAAAGAAATGAAGCAGATGAACAATGCGGGAACTCCTCAAGTATCCACGGTGGAAAAAAAGCAAACTAATGGATCCGTATCAGCAAAAGTCATGAAAGACAAAATGATGTATACCCTTGACAGCCTGGTTAAGCTGCAATTAGGGTTTGGTAGTAGTGTCAGTGAGTTGTCGGAAAAACTAACATCAGAAGCGGCTAAGCTAGAAGAATTAAGAACAGGGGTTACTGAGGAAACTCAACAACTTGCTGAACTCCACAATTTATCAGAAATTCAAGACGAGACCTTAGATACCTTAATTGAAGCCTATCAGAATAGCTCTAAAGCATTCGATGAAGAAATTTACCAAAGACGGGAAGAGTTAGAGCTGGAAATAAATCAGTTACAACAATCTTGGTACAAAGAACAAGAGGAACAGCAACGAGCTATTAAAGAACGGAATGAAGAACAAAATAAAACCCGTAAGCGAGATGCTCAAGAGTATGATTATAATTTAGCACTACAACGCAGCTTAGATGAAGAAGCTTACAAGCATAACCAAGAAGGTTTATACAAAGAATTGGAGGAAACAAGGCAACAACAAGAGAAACAATGGGCAGAGCGGGAAAATGCGATCGCAGAGCGAGAGAAGCAGTTTGAAGAAGCAAAAACTAAGGTAGAAGCATTCGACCAGGAAAAATCTGTGGCTATCAAAAAAGCCCAAGAAGAAGGCAAAGCGATTGCTAGCCACCAGGTCAAAATTCAAGCCGACTTGCAGAATAAGGAATTAGAAGGAAATAATCGTGTCTATCAGCTAAGAATTGAATCCCTGGAACAGACAATAAAGGAATCCTCAGCACGGATACACAGTCTTTCCCAGCAACTCGATACTGCCCTCAAGCAAGTTCAGGATTTAGCGGTCAAGGCAATTGAGGGTGCTTCTAATATCAACTCTTATCAAGCCCTTAAAGAAATTGCCTTAGAGCAAGCCAAAAATCCAACTAAGGGTAAATAATGGCAAAAAGCGATGCAGCGCGGTCTTGGGGGTTCCCCCCATGAGCGACTGCATCAAGACAGGGGAATATAGCGCTACGCCCAAGGGCAAAAGGCAAAAGGCAAAAGGCAAAAGGCAAAAGTTTACTATATTAACAGCTTTTCAGCTTGTATCAATGTCCTAACCTTAATGCGTAGTGGTTTATTTTAGTGGTTTTGACGGTTGACGACATACTGTTGTCAACCGTCAACTATTAATAGTCTACCAAAAGTGATCATTGACACAGGTAAAATAGTCCGGAGTTGTATCATCAGTAATATTGGGTCAAAGCGCTAATCAACCGATGGAAACAATTTCGGTAGGTGCCGACTCATGATCACCAGTTTGCTGATCAATCTTGAGCTATGGAGCGCGTTCGCTGAAAGCGGGGCTGAGGCCTTTGGCCACGCTTCGCGAACGCCCATCGCGTAGCGTGGCCAAAGGCCAATCGCTTCCATTTTTTTTTGGGTTGTTAGGTCAGCAAACACATCCTATAGTTGTCAATTTCGGTATCAGTGTTCTAGTCAATGGTTATGAACGTAGTCAAAGAAATTCGGGTGTTACTGATTGAGAGGGGTGATTTAGCGCAGTTGGGTCTCAGAAAAGTCTTGGAGCAGTACAAAGAAGTCAGTTTGGTATCTCAAGTTTCTAGCATGCGTCATGTGGCGGCCTTTTTAAAAAAATCTAACCCGGACGTAGTAGTCATTAATTTAGAGCCTTCAAGCAATAGTGATGCGTTATTGCGGTTAGTCAGAAATTGGAAAGTGGCATTTTTTACTAACATATTGCTGCTATCTTGGGACACATCAGAAGAATTTGTTATAAGCGCTTTTGGGGCTGGGGTAGATTCTTATTATCTAAAACGTATCAATTTTCCGAAAACTAATGTAGACACCAGTACTTTCTTAGATGCTTTGAGAGCTACCTATGAAGGGCAACACTGGATTGATCCAGAAATAGCTGGTTATCTCCTAAAAAATAGTATCAAGTCACCGGTTAAGAATTTTTCTGGGATTACGTTAATCAATTCCTGTGAGCCTGACTATTATCAAATTCTTAGGGAAAATCCACTGACTGAACGGGAACTAACTGTCTTGGAATTGATCGTAGCCGGTTATACCAATGACGAAATTGCCGAGCGATTATTGCTAGGTCTTGGCACAGTTAAAACTCACATTCGGTCTCTGCTGTGGAAACTGTGCTGTGACGATAGAACACAAGCAGCAGTGCAAGCACTTCGCAGTGGTTTGGTGAAGTAGATATAGCAGTTCTCAATTGGGTGAGTTACAACCTTTTAGGGAGTAGGGAGTAGGGAGTAGGGAGTAGGGAGTAGGGAGTAGGGAAGTCAGAGGGTACATCTGATCTTTGTAAAAAAGAAGGGAAGTGTGGGAAGTGTGGGAAGTGTGGGAAGTGTGGGAAGTGTGGGAATTTTTGCCTCCCCAAGACCGTAATGGTGCGCTTGACCCGTAATTAAATTCGCCACGGGTCGCACCTCTGCATCCCTTTGCGTCAATTTTTTTCCACTGCTCCCTGCTCCCTTTTACTTCAATCCTATGCTCACAACTCAAATATAAATGCTTTATCCATTAATGTTTACAGTTTAGTTGTTTTACTTTAATTGCTTAAGTGAACTTTTAAGCAAAATAGCTTATTAACTAGTAAGTACTAAAGCCTCTACCTATAGGTTGAGTTTCAGCGTTTTTTTTGTTAAGTTTTTTTTCTTTTATCAGAGTTTTCTTAAAATTTAGTTTATTTATCTATTCCTTTTGGACGAGTAACATTTTGAGACTGTTGAGGAGCTGTGCCAATTATATTGAGAGGTTAAGTAATTCAGGACTTACGCGGTTAACTTGATTTCGCCCCCCTAGCCCCCCAATTCTGGGGGGTAATGATGTCAAAGTCCCCCAGAATTGGAGGATTTAGGGGGCAAATGCGTAAGTCCTGTAATTGTAATCCCTGGGGTGAAACAATTACAATCATTTAGCTTATTCAAAATGCTCTTTAAATCAGTAACATTTATTAATCAAGATAAATTGAACTATTCCTCTGGGATCGCTTTTGCGATTTAAAAATTTTCTGTATCACAATAAGAGTCAGAATATTTACGGAAAGAAAAATCCACCATGGTGAACAAGTCCTCTGTTGCGATTTCACCTCGTCAACAACAGCGTTGGAAAAGTAAAGAAACTATGTTTGCTAAGTTGCTTGCTCAGTTGTTTACTCAGTTGAAGCAAGTGCCCTTGGGCTATTTAATGGGCATGGCTGCGATCGCAATGGCATTGGATCTCTATATCAGTACCTCCGTCACTCCTTTGATTGCTGTATCATTTTTGATGTGTCTAGTTGTGGGAGTGAAGTGGATTGGAGTCCAACCTAGTAATTCTGGGAATCAAATTCAACGGCTAATCAGGAAATATGGTTTAGGAGCCTGTCTTTTCCTATTCGCCTTTCTGTGGTTTATGTTGGACTTTACCGCCGCGCCAGCCCATGCCCAGTTTTTCAGAGTTGCAGAAGATTGGCTAACTAGTGCTATTCCTGAAGTAGACGCCGATTTGGTGTCCCTGGTGTTTAACGTTTTACGAGCACTATTCCTCATTTATTTGGGTATTTCATTGGTAAAAGTCGTCAATGCTGCCCAACAAGATGATGACTGGAAAACCCTAGCCCGTACTCCAATCATCATTTTGATTGTAGTTACCTTGGGTGATCTGTTAGCAACCTACATTACTGGCACAGGAGCATAAACTACGCGCTTATCTAATTTGCCTGTTGAGTTTTATCTAGCTGAAGGGATGAGTAGTCAGGGTTTTATTGAGATTGAAGATTTTTTCAATCACTGATAGGAACGCAAGTCTGATCCAAAATAGCTTGACCTATGGCAAATAATTCAGAGCAACAATTCCGTCGTGTTAACCGAACTCTTGATGAAAAACCGAGAATTGGTCCTATTCCAGCCGATCAGTTTATCCCCTGGGCAATAATTTGGGCACTTGCCTATTACATCGTCAAGGGAGTACTAGGAGCTAGTTGGGTATGGACATCTTGTTTCGGAGTTTGGGGTATGTCTACTTGGTGGGTGCTAACTTCCTCTAGCCATTGGAAATTTCTTTCTAAGTTTATACCTGTACCTCAATGGACAAGAGGCATGGGTAGATACCAAAGGCTTTTAGATGTTAAACGGGAAAAGGCAAAGGGCAAAGGCTAAAAAGTATGACAACAACTCAAGCTCACGATCAAGCTAAACAAAAGATGGGAAAGAAGCGGGTTGATGTAGGAAATGGTAAAAAGAAAACCTTAAAGCCGTTCGAGGATGACTGTAAATTAGCTAGTTTCCTAGAAGTCAGAATTGATGGGTCTGATGTTGGGGCATACATTCTCAGAAAAGGAGAAGCTTCCTATAAATTTGTGTTTGGTTTTGAATGTCGAGGCATACACACCACCTTACGCCAGGAGTTAATTGATCCGGTTTTTGATGCCATCGAAGCTGGCTTAAAAGATTTCCCAGAGCAGGAAACCCTCACGATTCACCTAACCTCTTTCACTGATGACACTGATAGACAAAACACGTTGAGTCAGCTAATCAAAGGGACAGACTCTAACGAGTTAAAGTACCTGATTATGGGAGAAAAGAAGCGAATTCAAGACTTGACAAAAGGGGGAATTAGAAAGCCAAAGACCTTGTATTTATTTGCTACCTATACCGTAGAATCAGGTCGAGAGGGAGCATCTGATAAAATCGAAGAATTTTTGATGACAGCTACCAAGTGGTGGAACGGATTCATTGGCAAGCTGGATGAGTATGAAAAACAGCAGATCGAGAGAGTGATAGAGATTGCCTTTAATAATGGCTATCAATTTTGGGAAAGGCTGTTGAGCAATCAAATGGGTCTATCGATTCGCCCTCTTTCTGCTCAAGAGTGTTGGAATTATGTGTGGCAGCGATTTAATAATACACCACCTCGTTCAGTTCCCCAGTTGCTTTCCTTGACTGAAGCTGGAGTTACCGAGGAGGTTTACTCAGAAATCCACCCGGTTTCTCTGTTAATGGAGGACTATACCGCTATTCCATTTGCTGATCGGCGTTGGATTAATCTCAAAGACCAGTATACGGCAGTCATGCTCTTTTTAGATAAGCCTGAGGGGTGGAGGAATAAAGAATCCCAAATGCGCTATCTCTGGCAAGTCATGGCAAAAGATGAAGTCTATGACACCGATTGTTTTTGCGAGATTTCCAAAGCGAATATTAAAACAGTAACCAGCAAAATGCATTCGCTGACGAAACAGGCAAATGTCTCCTCAAAATATGCAGAAGAGAAAAATACGATTAATGTTAAAGCACAATTAAATATTCAGAAAAATGTCGAGGCTCAGGCTGCTATATATGAAGGAGCTGTACCGTTTAATGTCTCGGTTGTTTTCTTAGTCCATCGTGATTCTCCACAAGAGTTAGATCAGGCGTGTTATACGTTAAAATCTTATTTTCCGCCACCAGCTTGGATGGTAAGGGAGACCGAATATCCTTGGAAAATATGGCTAGAAACCTTACCGATTTCCTGGAGCAGACTATTAATGCGTCCGTTTAAGCGATCGCATACCTATTTAAGCCATATTGCACCAGGGTTAATGCCAGTAGTCAAAACCCGGACAGTGGATAAAACGGGATTTGAATTAATCTCTGCTGAAGGGGGTACGCCAGTTTTTATTGACTTATTCAAACAGCATAAAAACCTAGGGATTTTTGGAACCACCCGCAGTGGAAAATCTGTTTTAGCATCAGGAATTATTACCCAAGCCTTGGCTCATGGTATCCCCATCTCAGCTATGGATTATCCAAAACCCGATGGCAGTTCTACCTTTAGTGACTACACCGCTTTTCTCGGGGATAAAGGAGCTTATTTTGATATTGGTCGAGAGGCAGTTAATCTTTTCGAATTGCCCAATTTAAAGGGATTAGATGCTAAACTACAACAAGAGAGACTTACAGAATACAAAGAATTCTTAGTTGAAGCACTAATGCTAATGGTTCTTGGCTCCATGACGTTTCATGACCGGACTTATACGGATAACATCAGAGCCATGTTAAGCCTAGCAATCAAAGCCTTTTTTGATGATGATCAAATCCATGACCGTTATGTAGCAGCAAATATCAATGGCTTAGACTCTCAAGAATGGCAATTAATGCCTACCCTGGCAGATTTTATTGATTTTTGTTCCTTAGAAAGATTGCGGGTTACCTCTGTATCTGGGGATATCCTTCAAGCCTTGGATCAAGTCAAATTGCGACTGAGGTATTGGATCAATAGCCGAGTAGGAAAAGCAATTAGTCGCCCTTCTACCTTTAGAAGTGATGCTCAGTTATTAGTCTTTGCCTTACGGAATATTAGTAGTGATGAAGATGCTGCACTACTCTCCTTAGGGATTTACTCAGCAGCCTTAAGACGTTCTTTAGCCTCGCCGGTGAGTATATTTTTCATCGATGAAAGTCCCATTCTGTTCCAGTATAATTCCATTGCTGAATTAATTGGCAGATTGTGTGCTAATGGAGCCAAAGCCGGAATTCGGGTAATTTTATCTGCTCAAGATCCAGATACAATTTCCAAGTCTCCCAGTGCAGCGAAAATTTTTCAGAATATAACAACTCGCTTAGTAGGGAGAATTCAACCAACAGCAGTTGATAGCTTTGTCAATATTTTGAAATATCCTTCAGAGATTATTAACAAAAATGCCACAGAAGGATTTTTTCCTAAACAAGAAGGAATGTATTCTCAATGGTTACTCGATGACAATGGCATTTACACCTACTGTCGATTTTATCCCGGTTCAGCACTGTTAACAGCTGTTGCTAATAATCCTGAAGAATCAGCAATTCGTCAGACAGCAATGCGCTTACATCCCAAGGATAAAATTATGGCTATGCATTATGCTAGTAAAAAAATGGCCGAAATGCGTAATTCAGAAGTCCAAGTCGTGACTTCAAAGTTACCCGATCCGAGAGCAGAAGTTAGACTTCAAAATTAAGCATTCAAAATAGAAGATGATCTAGGTGAGTCAGGGATACGCTTTTATCGTTTAGCTTTCAGTTCTCAGTCTTTAGGCTTTTTTCGTAACTATTCAATCAAGGAGTTCAATCATGGCTAAAAATATCACCAAAACTTGGCTACAGTTGTTAATTATTAGTACCCTAATTACAACAGTTCCTAAACCAGCCTATGCTTCTGGTGGAATTGTGGATAGTTTTGTTGACTCGTTTGTTGAGGAATTTCAGAAGGTTAAGTCTTACTTTACAAATTTCTTCGATGAATTTACCAATCTACCAGAAACCATAGACAACGATTTGAAATCAGCATTGGAAGATTCCATGGGAGTTTTAGGTATCCCGGATGTGGAAGACGTCAGAGCGTCAATTGAGGAAAGTCTCCAAAAAAGCGATTACCCAATTTATGAAGGAGAGAAACTTGCTAATGAAGTAGAAAGGCAAGTGGCTAGAGCGTCAGCCTCTCGTGTTCTTAGTCAAGAAGGACAGCAGCAGTCAATCCAGGAGCTACAGCAAATGCAGGATACTGTTTCACAGGTACAGCAATCAGCTCAAACAGCTCAAAATCAGACAGTTACTCAGAATGTGATCAAAGAAGTCGCTCTTCAGAATGCTCGTCAAGCCGCCATACTCGGCTCCTTGCAAGCCGCTACCGTTGAGGAAGCGCAACGACAAGAAATTTCTAACATGCTCCAAAGCAATATCTCTCGTGCTTTGGATGGACAAACTCAGGCAGATCAATACCAAAAACTGGGCGCTGGTATGGAAACTTTGAGAATTACCTCCTTAAGTGGCTTGTTTTAGTTAGCTAAAGAGTTAACTGTTGACTGTTGATCGTTAATTGTTAATTGTTAATTGTTAATCGTTAACCGTTGACCGTCAACAGTTATCTGGATCCAGAATTATTCAATTATTTATCAATTCTGAACTGACTCACGCTCCGCACTTAGCACTTATAGGACTACGCATTAAGGTGTTTGACATTGATACAAGCTGAAACGCTCTTTTAGTGAACTTTTGCCTCTTGCCTCTTGCCAATGCCATTGCGCGTAGCGCTATAACACTCCTCACTCACAACTATTTCTCTTATGTCTCCTTGGTCTAGCTTACCTGCTTGTCCCTATTCCTACCTTCTTTGTTTATCACCATGTGTAGCGATCGCCATGTCTGTTCGTCCTTATATTCCGGATTTCCTCCGTCTGCCGATCTCTGCGAATTCTCCATCTACCCACTCTCCCCAATGTTTCAACTTTGCTGATCCCATCACTAATCACGTAAAGAGGTAATCATTAAATGATAGTCACCCCCAACTTAATCGCTCAATTTAGTAATGGAGCCTCTCAGATTATCCAGAATGGTCGTACCGGACAAATTGCGATCGCAGAAGCCATGAATGAGCTCTGGAGTGAAGTCCTCGGAGGTGGGTTGTATGCTGTGATCGCTACACTGGGGGTGTTTTTTGCCGTGGGAAGCTTAGTTCTATTCATGACTCAATGGGCAAAAGCTTTAATAGAATACGATGAGCCAATTATGTGGTCTGAGATCATCTGGCCCTTATTAGTCGCGGTTTTGTTAGCGAATGATGGAGCAATGTTAGCCAATGGCACCCAAGGACTCAGAAGTGTAATCAACAATACGTCTAATTCACTACTGCAAAACACATCTGCCAGAATTTCTTTGCAAGAATCCTACCAAATTGTGACAGAAAATATTGGAGCAAAGGCAGTTATTGATTCCTTGGTTTCTCAATGTGATTCTATCGTCGATGTTCAACAACAGGTGGATTGTTTAACAAATGCAGAGCAACAAGCACGGGACTTTTCTAAAACGTTACCGACATCTGAACAATGGTTCGATAAAGTTGGTTCATTGCTGAATCCTCTGAATGTTACTGAACGAGTCGGCTTTGCGTTACAAACCGCAGTAACGGGTTGGTTAATGTCGATTGGTATGGCATTTCAGTGGGTAGCAGAAGTTTCGATGTTGCTAACCGGACTATTAGGTCCATTAGCGGTAGGTGCCACATTATTACCTGTGGGAGCTAAGGCAATTTACGCTTGGTTAATTAGCTTTTTTTCCATCGGTTTAGTGAAAATATGCTACAACATTATTGTTGGTTTAGTCGCCACATTAATTGTTAATGCTGAGAGTTATAACCCATTAGTTTTTGCTTTTGTCGCTGGATTAATTGCCCCCATCCTAGCGTTAGTATTAGCCGCTGGAGGAGGTCTAGCTATTTTTAATAGCTTAAACTCCTTCAGTGCTTTTGTATTAGGAGGCTTAAAATAAATGGACAGCACGACTAGTTCTCCTCAGAATAAGCTAAAATTTCTCCAAAGAGGTAAGAAGAGTACTTGGTTATCCAGTTTCAATGTAACGGATAGTCTGGGGATTATCTTAATCAGCAACTTTGCTTACAATACCTTAATTCTGTTTTTCCTAGCCCTGTTGTATGGCGCTCAAGCAAGGCTAGCTAATAAGCCAGCTCCTTCTTTGGTGCAATTGAAGACTGGTGAAACCACTGCGGTAGAAGCCATTGGGAATAAAGAACGGACAGCAGAGGTAATTAAAGCATTTACCATTAAAACCATGAGTGACCTGTTTACTTGGACAGGGCGATTACCTGGAAAAGATGGCGTTCCCTTTTCTAACTTAAACTCTGATCCAGGAGTAGAAATTCATGGCAAAGGTAGGCGTCGAGGTAAAATATCTACTCAAGCCTGGAAAGCTAGCTTTGCCTTAGCCGATGATTTTCGTGATCCGTTTCTCCTAAAGTTAGTAGACTTAACGCCATCCAACGTATTTAAGGGCAAAACACAATTTGCTTTTGTCCCCCAATTTGTCAGAGAACCTATTAAAATAAAAGAAGGGGAATGGACAATCGATTTGGTTGGCACATTAACCGTTCTAGATACTACCAATAATTTGCCCACCTATATTCCCTTCAACAAACAGGTTCATGTACGGGCAGTGGAACCTCCTAAGTATTCACCAGGTATGGCAGACGATAGTCTACCTCCGATTATTGCTAAGGCGAGAGAGAAAGGTTTGGAGGTGGTAAGTATCAAAGATTTAGACTCAAAATAAACCTGAATCCTAAGTCCAATAGTCCTGAGTCCAAGAGTCCACTAATCCGTGCATCCGTCTGTGTTAACACATCCGTGTTGTGGGACTAATGACTACAGCAACTGGAATAACTACAGCAACTGGGAGAAATTATGAAGCTATCAGATCTAAAAGACTTTGATGTCCAAAGCCTGGAACATAAATCTGAAGAAGAAATGAGTAAAAAAACTCTGATTCAGCAGAACAATGGTGCAGAGAATACCGCCCCGACATGGACAGAAGAATCATTAGCTGAGTTGCTACAATTTGATACTAGTTATGACCAAGAACAAAATCCTAGCACTCAGGGGGTAATAGCATCGACTAATGGTTCCGCTGATTTAGATCCAGACTTAAATGTTACCCAACAGGAATTCGCAAAATCCGGTTGGGCAAAAGGCGCTTCCGTTGGTGCAGTAACTGGGTCAATTGCTGTAGTCGCTGGATTAGTTTTTACAGGGATGACCTCCTTGTCTTCTAAGAAGAAATTGGTCGAAAAAGTTACTCCAATTCCCACCAGTGTTGAGAAGGAATCGGAAAACGCGACCGATTCTGAAATCGGACGACTGAAGACTGAATTAGCCCTAGCCAAGCAACAAAAACAGATCCAAGCCATTCAAGAGAAAAAAAGACCAAAAACAACCATAGAGCTGGCCAAGTCAGAAGAACCCCCATCCCCATCACCGAAAACACCTCCACCACCTCGTCCTAGGCCAGCAGTGCGTTCAGCACCACCCCCTCCTGTGGTAAGAGCATCAACCCGTCCAGCACCCCGTCCAGTGCGCCGACCGGTGGTAATTCGTCAAGCTCCGCCACCCCGTCCAGTGCAGCAACCAGTAGTAATTCGTCAAGCTCCGCCACCCCGTCCAGTGCGCACAGCACCAGTGCGCACAGCACCAACACCACCCCCTGTGGCAAAAGCACCAACACCTCCTCCACCTCCTCCAGCCCCAGCAGCAAAGATAGATCCCATGGAGCAATGGCTGGCTTTGAGCCAACTAGGAAGTTATGGTTTGAGTTCTGCCAATACTCCAGAAGCGCCAGAGCAAAATGTAGCGATGATGGAACCAAGCCCACAAACACAACCAGTAGCCCAACGAAAAAATGGGATCAGGGGACGCTCTACTATTGCTAATACATACTCAATTCCAGCTGTACAGAGAGTTTCCAACTCTCCCAATCCTCCCCAACCCCTCAATGGATCTCCCGTTATTTTTGCTGATCAAGTTGCTATCTCAGAAGAAGCCAGTATTTTAGCTGGTAGAGCCATCAGACGGAAGCTATTTTCCTTTGGTCAAGAAGCAGCTGGAGAATTAATCACACCAATTGTTTGGACCAAGTCGAACCTATCTCGAAATTCTCAACAACCAAATTTGGATCAACGATTTGTGGTGCGTCTGAGTGAGCCTCTAGTGGATGAAGATAACCAAGTTTTGCTCAAAGCTGGTAGCAAAATTGTCTTTCTCTGTAACATGGTTGATGATAGTGGACTAGTGAATAGTGATGCGATCGCATTAATCATCGATGACCAAGAATATCAGTTACCCCCAGGAGTAATTAGTCTCAGAGGAGATAAAGGCAATCCGATGGTCGCGAATGTCTGGGATCGGGGTTCTGATGATATCGCCAGAAATGACATGATCGCCTTCTTGTTTGGTTCTGCTGCCAAAGTAGGAGAAGTACTCAATCAACCTGAACGGAGTCAAATTATCACCTCCAGTGGTTTTGGCTCAAGCCAGTCTAGCACCTTCACTAGTCGAGACCGCAACCTATGGGGAGCAGTGCTTGAGGGAGGGTTTAAACCTCTTGCTCAAGACATTGTAGAGCGTAATGCTTCAGCAACACGCCGACTACAAAATTTGCCCAAATTATGGTACATGGGTGCCGGGAGTTCCGTACAAATTTTTGTCAACACACCCTTTGAGTTGTAGTCTAGCTTTTATCAATTTGGTGAGGTACATATTTCCTGGTTTTATGGAACAGGGAACAGGGAACAGGAAACAGGGAACAGGGAACAGGGAACAGGGAACAGGGAACAGGGAACAGAAAACAGGAAAGAGAAACCCACCCCTAACCCCTCCCAGAAATATGTACCTCACCTAATTAAAAACTGATATAAATTTTAACGTTTCAATTGTGAATTTAAGGAGCTTGTAACTAGCCATGACTAATTTTTTTTCAGCCTTGCAAATTCAATTAGGTCAAGAGTTAAAAATTAAACCAGCCAAAACTCAAATTTTTTTACTATTTGCTTTATCTCTTTTTATAGCTAAGCCAGCTTGGGCAGATCCTGGTAATTCAGCTATAGCAGTGAAACGGGTAAGTCTAACCTCTTCTGGGCAATCTTCAGTGCCTCAAAATAACCCAATTCCAGTAGCATTGGCTCCAGGATATGGTGTAAATATCAGTTTCATTTCTACTGGGGAAGTTATTGAAAAGCTCTGGATTGATAATCCCTCATTTGTTGCTGTTGATGTCGATGGTTGCTTAGATAACTTAGTTGCTAAAAAAAACTGTGAGTATAATCAAGCAACTGTAATTCATTTGCGCCGCATTGAAGAACTTGATATTCCTGGTATCCCAAAGACAAATAGCACACTTTTGACAGTAGTTACTCGTTCTATTAATGGTAGGCAGATTTATCTATTTAAAGTGACTCCAGCTGACCGACCTAGCGAAGTAGTCATTGAATTTAATAAACCTACTCCTTCCGTAGATTTTATAGTCGTCGATGCCATAGAGCGGGGGATCTTTCGAGCAACCTTACAAGGACTGTTAGTCAAGGGTTCACAACTCCATAGAAAGTTAGATAATTTCGTCGTTTTTCTCAAAGACGGTCAGACTATTTCAAATGCCGCCACTCAAGCCGGTATTTCTTTGGAATTGGCCGATAAATTGCAAAAAATGGGTCGTCGTCCAACTGTTCCAACAGCCATTTCACAAATGAATGAACAGAAAGACACCATTGAAGTCCTAACTAAAGAAGTCGTAATCCAGGAGAAAAAGAATGAGCAGTAAGCATCAGATAAAATCAAATAAAAAGAAACCTTGGTGGCAAAAGGATAACCATCGGCGAAAAGGGTTTATTCTACTCTATTGGTTCGTCACTGGCTTAGGTCTTTGCTTTGTACTTTCTGGTATTCTTATTGCCTCTGGATTAAGAATGCCAACAGCGGTCGCAACTCTTACTCCTGTTCAAAACAGTAAACTACCAGTAAAAGAAACGAAAATTAAACCCAAGGTAGAAGCACAAGTAAAACCACACGTAAAACCAAATGTAAAACCCAAGCTAGCATTCAATGCTGCAAGTTATCCTCTGAAAGACTATGTGCCAACCACAGCTTGGGAGGGAACTAAACTACCAAATTGGAATCAAGTCACCTTCGGAAGTTTTCCCGGTATTTCTCAAGGGGGTTCTTTTCAAGCGTCTTCAGATGTGATTCAAGCTGTAGGTTATGACCCATCAAGGACATGGTTAGCTGGTCAAACACCAGACCAATATATGAAATTAGGAGACTTTCAGCAGATATTTGAGCTACAAAATTTTAGCTTGAATAACATTATCTCCCTAACTGGATTCGACTTAGGAAATTTGTCCTTAGCAGATTTTGGGTTAATGAGCTCCCAAACCTTAGGTAGCTTAGTAGACGCCATCCCTGATTTGGAAAGATATACTATAGAACAGCTGCAACCAGTCTTTGGTTTACTATCCATCAATTTGGCCAGTAGCTTTGACCCAACAGAAACCTTAGGAGACTTTTTAGCATTCTCACCCCACCTCAGAGACCTTTCCTTTGACACCCTTGACCTATCGGTTTATGGATTAGATTCCCTACCTGGTATTGATGTTGCTCCCCTCGCTGCATTTAAGGATTGGCAGAATACCAATATCGCTCAAGTTCCTGGTTTATCCCAAGTACCATTTTCGCAATTTCCCAATCCGATTCAAGCACAAGGGAGCGCCATTGGTATTTTGGATATCGCCTTTGGGATAGCTGAATCTCAACGCAATAATACCATTTCCGGTAGTGATCAAGAAGGATTTAAAGTTCCCTGTGAAAGTGAATGCGCTCATATCGAATTAGCTGGTCAGCCAAGTATCAAAGGTAAGCAGTGGATTAGTGGTAAATATCAAGAAGTTCAGGGAGGTTCCGGTTTTTTAGGACAAATAAATGATGGGATGGAACCCACTGGTAGACATCCCTTTGGCGATGCCTTTAAGGTAGTAGTTTGGGATACATCAGAAACAGAAGGCTCTGCTGGTACAGCCTTATTTTTCCGCTATTGTGTCCGTAACATGTTTGTGGATTTAGGGTGTACACCCTATTTCATCGGTCCTGTACCATTTCTGTCCTACCAGGAGAAAGATCCAATCTTTTTAGGCTTACTTTAGTCATTAGTAATTTGAAAATTGTTAATTGTTAAGCTGTTCAGCATTTAGATTGGTATACCTAAATTAATCAAAGGGAATAGGGAATAGGGAACAGCGATGCATCGCTATTCCCTGTTCCCTAAAACCCAGGACTCTGTACCTCACCCAATTGAAAACCGCTATAGTTGTCTTCAATTTTCGATTTTCAAAGAAAAATGAACCAGAATACAAATCACGTTATTAGTCTACCTCCGGGATTAATTTATCAGCAACTTACCAAAGAAAATCTTATAGATTTTTCCCAAACTAATCAGGGAATCACCATCACCAGCTGTTTGCTAGCTTTGGGTTTGCTAGCGATAATCCCGGATGGCAAGAAAGGTCAATTAGCGACAGGCTATTGGGGAGGTAAAAAGGAGAAAAAAGCTGCTCGTAAAAAAGCTCAGGAACAGATGGCTAATCTTTCCAGAAACTCCGTTGCTCTCTACGTCGGCACTCCCGAAGACATTCAGAAGCGTCAAGAGCAAGAATGGATCAAGCAGGGGAAATTGAAAAAGCAACGGAAACCTGAAGCTTTCAATTGGTTTAAGCCTGCTGCCGAGTCCTTATATCTTCCCGATGCCCAACGCGGGATTGCCGCCATTGGAGCCAGTGGTTCAGGCAAATCCTTTTCAGTCTGTGACCCTCTAATTCGTTCATCCCTTGATCAAGGATTCCCCACAATTATATATGACTTCAAATATCCAGCGCAAGCAAAACGGGCCGTGGGTTATGCTTTAAAAAGAGGCTATAAGGTACATATTTTTGCCCCTGGTTTTCCTGAGTCAGATGTCTGTAATCCCTTGGATTTACTCAAAGATGAAGAAGATGCGATCGCAGCCGGTCAAATCGCCCAAGTCATTAACCGAAATACAGATTTAACTGGCGGAAAAGCCAGTGGCGATAAATTCTTTGAAGATGCCGGGGATAGTTTAGTCGAAGGAATATTTTTGTTAACCAAGGCAGTTGGTACCTTAGTCGAAAATCAGCGATATTGTGATATAATGACAGCACAGGCAATTTTAAGTTTGCCTGACCTAGTCAGCCGATTGGAATTTGCTTCCCAGGAGAAATTAAATGTCTGGACAACTCGCCCCCTATCCCAAATCATTAGTATTAAAGAAAGTGAGAAAACCGTAGCCGGGATTATCGGAATTGCTCAGCGAACCTTCCAAAAATTCTTGAAAAAAGACTTTATGGGAGCATTTTGTGGAAAAACCACCTTACCTTTAGATTTAGAAGGAAAACAACTGATCGTCTTTGGGTTAGATCGAAATAACCGGGATATTGTCGGACCACTATTAGCAACAATCCTCCATATGGTTATTAACCGGAACGTATCTCGAATTAAACCTCGAACAGACCCTCTAGTTGTTTCCCTAGATGAGCTACCAAGTTTGTACTTACCCCAGCTGGTAAACTGGTTAAATGAAAACCGAGAAGATGGGTTTTGTGGTATTCTAGGCTATCAAAACTTAGGACAATTAGAAAATAGGTATGGCAAAGAGCTAACCAGAGCTATTCTAGGAGGTACAGCTACAAAGTTCATCTTTAATCCCCAAGATCCAGACTCCGCTAAAACCTTCTCTGACCTATTAGGAGAGTTTCAAATTCATTTCAAATCCAAATCCAAGAGTAGTGGTACAGGGGGCAGTTCTCACTCTAAATCCGATCAAAAGAACAAGCGACCACTTTTAGAGCCCGCTCAGTTTATTAAATTACCTACTGGTAAAGCAGTCATCATCAATCCCGCTTATCAAAGAGCCAAAGAAAGCTATGTGCCTTTGTTAGAACAAATTCAAATTCCTGAGTCTGATCTTAAAGAGCAGGAGTGGTCAGAAAATTTATGGGAGAGTATTCGAGACCATTTAATTAAAGTCAAGAGAGCATCTCACCGAGTTTCTAATCAGCAAAGGGTGCGTCAACTTAAGGAGAGAATGGCATTAGTCGAGCAATTATTTCCATTGCCAACAGATGGCGCTAGACAAGCACCAGCATCCTTTTCTCCTACCCCAGCACTAATACCAAACTCTGGATCTAGCTCATCCACGGCAACTTCTCATTGGCCTCCACGTCTATCTGATCAAGATGTCTCACCAGACCTACTCGAAGGAAGTTTTTAATGAATTGCTTTGTTAGAGGTTACAGGTTACAGATTAAAGGTTACAGGTTACAGGTTGCAGGTTACAGGTTGCAGGTTACAGGTTGTAGGTTACAGTTTACAGGTTGCCATCTGATAACTTGAAAATTGTGTAATTGGAGGAAGCCATGTTTTCTAACTATAAAATAAATCCTGTAGAGGATTTAGATAGGGCAACAAATAACTTATCGGATCTACCCTCATTACCCATCGACTATTTTCCTAATGTGATTGAGATTTTTGATCAATATGGATTATTAGCTGGCGTAGTGGTGTCCAAAGGCATACCCTATGAAATGCCTAGGCACAACGATCAGGTCAGTGACTACAATGC
>NZ_JAAHIG010000720.1:0-1531 GCF_010692305.1 Moorena sp. SIO4G3
TGGGGCGAGCCTAGGAACTGAGACAGCAGGGGCAGATTGGGCAGACAAACGCATGGTAACTCATGAAACTCTCAGCTAACTTGTAAGCCTAGCATTTATTAGCTTTCATGAGAATGAAATAGCCCTGAAGGAAATGGCATAACTGGAAAATAGGTAGTGATAAAGATGTAGTGATGGCCTAATCAACCCGACAAACATTTATTATAGTGATGAATAAAATTCCAAATAGCTCCTAAGTGATTTTCTATTTTTTTTGAAAATGACAAAGTTTTTCTTACCAGACGACTAATCCTTTGTCTTAAGGTATTATTTAATCTTTCAATATGATTAGTTTTACCAGTTTTTTTTGCTACTGGTTTGTGACGTTTGTTAGGTATTACTGTTTTATAAGCTTCCCAAAAATCTGTATAACACACAGCACATTGTCGAACCACTGGAGGGAAAGACTGCCATAATTTCTTTGCCGAATATCGAGTACGATCACCAATATAAACTCCAATTATTTCTCTAGTTTTTTGTTCGCGTAGCGTGGCCAACGGCCATCAATTGCCAACCAAATCCATTGCTGATTCTCTTTCTTTTTAACAAAAGACCACATTTCATCACATTCTATAGTAATTTTCCCTTTTGGTTTTTCGGAAACCTTTATTTTTCGGGGAGTTTCGGCATATTTGTTATTAACATAATTTTGGAGCCATGTTTTTGAAACTCCAACTGCTCGTGCAATACCAGACAAAGATATTTTTTCAAGTAAGAGGTCATCTATTATCTTTTTTTTGTCGGATTTTTTACAAACTGCTTCTTACAGTTTTTGCAGAGGTATTTTTGCTTTTTATTATGAGTGCTTCCATTTTTAACTGTTCGCTCACAGTTGCAGTAAGGGCAATTAGGTCGCGTTATTAAATCTGAGACTGTATTCATTGTTATGATGGTGTATTGAGCACTTTATAACATTTTTTTACTAAGAAAAATTTAGCACTTTTCTTAGGATATTTTAATCAGTATTTCTTATTACTTAGATAAGTAGCCCTAATTTATTGATAGTCAAATTCCTATATTTTTCCATAAAAAAATGCCTTATTTAAGGTCAATGGAATGTTGCATCACTACTTGTGTACCACTACCGGAAAATATATGAACGCGCTCGCATGGGAACGCTATAAAATCGCTGTAACCTTTACGGGATAAAGAATACAGCGATTTTAGTTCTCAGAAGCCAATTCTGCTCCCTCGCTTTTCGACCAACTTCTGGTATAATGGCGATCGCAAGGCGGTTGTACCCCTTGCTGGATGGAACGGCGACAGTGTCTCGCTCCAGTCCATGGTTAGATCTCGCGGCTGTGCCCGGATTGCTTGAGCCTCAATCGTTGTACCAGAAGAAGTGTAAGGGAATGCACTTTTTTGGTAACCGTTCAGGGGGGGTGTAATCATCAAAAAAACACACCCGGCAGGAGTAATAATGAAATAAAATTATTAAGCTGCGATCACTAGCTCTTGCTCATGTTCGTCATCAGAAATAGCTACCTATGGG
>NZ_JAAHIG010000721.1:0-1517 GCF_010692305.1 Moorena sp. SIO4G3
CTGATTCTTAGTGCCATGATTTAGGCAACCCGGTTTTTCTGAATCCATTGGATATGGCCCCGACTCAGAATTTCTAAGGAATGGGCTAGCCATTCATCAGCAGAAACCGGTGGTAGAAATTGCGCCAGTTGTCGGCAAAGAAGTGCAACGTTACTCTCCATATTCCCCCTAGCGCTTGATCTACGCTTCATGCAACTATGCCAATCACATACTGCAGTAGGAATTGTTCTGTTACCCAGCTGCTACTGATTTGATCCGGTTCATCTCGTGTCATCTATCGAATCTTAGCCAGGGGACGCTTCCATGATTCGCTAAGCAAATTTTCTTCCAGAACTTTAGAGAAACTCCATCCGGCTCGAAACCTAGAGTTTTTCCCAAGCAAAAGCTACGGGTCTGGACGTGAATTAGGTTTATTCATTGATCTCTGACAACGTTCATCTAGGAGAAAGCGTCATGCTGACGTCGCAATTATTCGAATTATTCCAGCAATTATTTTACGGAGAATCTCAGCACCATGTTGGGTCTTTTATGGACCAAGAAGCTATCATTTCGGAAATTCTTAGGCCAGGGCAAGAGTGGCAGGTTTTCTACCAGGCCAGTTACTGGAAGGCTCGGTGCATCCAGTCTGAAGTTGGCTTCCAACCGGGCGATAGCGTCCATGTTGTGGGACGGTAAAATCTAACCTTAATTATTCAACCTGCCCTATACACTAAAGATTTGCTGGCCTGTTAGGCGATCGCCCGATATCCCTAATGTCTATCTCCTAGAGTATCGACTCAAACCGGGAAAAACTTATCGGTTAGAAGTCAGGAGTCAAAATCCAGCCTTTTTCTGCCTTCTGCCTTCTGCCTTCTACTGATGCACCATCGAGTCATCGGAATTGGACGGACGACTTCCAGCTAGGCCGAATTTGACTGGGAATCAGCAATCAACACCAGAAGAGGCAGGAGCGATCGCCCCTGCCTCTTCTGATAGACTCCGTGGGGGACGGTGTCGGTGCTGTCATCGATTACTGATCCATACGGTGGAGAGATGATCAGTTATGCAGAAAGGGGCGATCGCCCCCAAGCGCGCAGCAAACCACAGCCAGCTTACAACCGGTTGTTTTCCACAGCACAACCTGCAGGTCTCGACGTAGATAAGGGTTACAGCCAGATCCTGATCTTTAACTGATCTTTTTTCCCAACCCAGTCTTGGGCTATGAAAAGGATGGTCGATCCAATTCGATCCAACATGACTGGCCCGATGACGCAAAATTAACTGTTTTGATTAATACCTTCGTGATCCCCGAGCCTTAAGTATAAACTCCTGGTATGCTATAAACCTCTAGGGAACTGAAATCAGTATCTTTAGGTCAAATCGATTGTGTATGAAACGATGACTCCGTACAATACGGATATCGATCGGCCACTTTTTTGATGGATCATTAATTAGAAAAATGGCCGAAAACAAGAGCTTTCCCACGCTGTTGTATTCCTCTCGATCGGCAAATTCAATCCTCGCAACACTGAAATTAA
>NZ_JAAHIG010000722.1:0-1514 GCF_010692305.1 Moorena sp. SIO4G3
ACAATCAGGCGCTCCTATCCACAAACCTAACCATTGGCTCTTTGGCTGAGAAAATTTTGTCAACTCGCCGCATTAGTCGATTCGAGCAAGAGCAGTTTATGGCTGCCCTGTTGGCAAAAAATTATCTAACCGAAATGGAAGAGGCCCAAGTTAATCAAGTCTTTGATGGACTACGCAGTGGTTCAATTGATGTGTTGATTTAAACCTAATATCACGTCCAGACCTGTAGGTTTTGCTGGGGAAAAACGACCGGTTTTGAGCTGGACGTGGTCTAATTGAGAGCACATTTGAGTCCAGGGCTATTTCATTCTGAATAAGTCCTTGAGGATGTTAAGACCAAATCCGGCTCGACGTTGGGCTTGAGCCATATTTTCAAAGCCCTGGTCTCGATAGAGGTTGAGCGCCAAGTTTCGGGCAATGGCCCAAATCTGAATCAGCGGAGCGGTCCGAATGCGAGAGGCATCTTCGCCTTGAGTCACATCTCGCACATAGTGGACCTGATTCTCGACGCCCCAATAACCGCGAATGCGCTCCGCCAAGCGTTGGGCACTCTCCCGAACCGACGCCACATAATAGCGAGTTTCATGGCTCACTTCAATGATGCTGGCTCGATGGACGTGCCGCTCTGAGTCAACCCGAATCAGGGTCTGAAGTCCGGGGAAATTCGGAATGCCATTCAGCTGATGAGTGATGCTAACCGTGCGTTTTTCAATGCGACCATGCCCTTTATGAATTTGCTGCACGGTCTGTTCGGCTTGGAAATGGGTCTCAACGGCGCTGAGTAATCCGGATTGATTCCCTTTGAGTGCGCCGAGGTAATCGTTGCCGCTCGCTAGGATGACTTCGGCAGTTTTTTTTGGGTGCTGATGGCATCGAAGGCAAACACCACCCCTTGGCAGGCCAGCTGTTGGATGAACGCAGGCAATGCTTTGATTTCATTGGGTTTTGAGTCCACTTCGTAGGGCTCAAGAATCAGCCCACGTTCCACAATGTAGGCGCTCACCAACATAATCGCCGGATGGGACTCGACGCTTGGATCGTCACTGATGGCTTCATAGGACCCGCGTAGCACTTTGCCATCCGTTGCAATGGTTTCTCCTGCTAAGGGGGTGATGCCGAAGAAGCGCGATAAACAGGCGGAATAGTTCTGGTAGTCAAGGCGCAGTAAGGTGCGTCGAATCGTGCTGTAAGACGGTAAGCGGTCTTTCGGAGGGGCGAATAAGGCCAATAACTCATCGTGATACGCCTTGATCCAGTCCCCAATCGCTAAAAAACCCCGATTCCCTGCCGCCACCGCCAGGGTAAACAACGCCAGACACAGGGCTTGAGTATGCCGTTGTCCCGCACTTCGACGGGTATCTGGCAGCTCCATAAACACATCCATAATGGCAAGAGAGGGCATCTTAACAAATCGCCACAGCGAGAGAAAATCTCAAGTAGCATATCAGGTGCTTAATTAGAATGAAACAGCCCTGCATTTGAGTCAGCTATTCTCCTGCGGCTGCGGTGAGGCA
>NZ_JAAHIG010000723.1:0-1501 GCF_010692305.1 Moorena sp. SIO4G3
TGACCGTGATCATAATGGCGCTTTTGGGATTTACCTAAAAGCTTTGAGGGATACCTCCTCGTCGATAACCGACGTGCTGTACACGGCTTCCGGGTTTTGCCAGGAATTGCCGGGTTAAATGTATCCGCACCTGTTGGTCACAAATCCGTGCTACCAGGTGGTGGGTTACCGCGCAATGCCCTTCCCCTAACCTACCCTAAAGTAGCTTAGGGCTGATATCATATCAGGATGATTACCCTTAATGAAAATCCCCCCCATCTCCCCATCTCCCCATCTCCCCATCTCCCCATCTCCCCATCTCCCCATCTCCGACACTTACCACACTTACCGCGCCCCCGCCCCTAGATGATGGGTATTCAACCGGACTTGATATGAGTGCTTCAGTTTTCTTGTCTAAATCTCATCTAACTTTCATTTATTCGTTAGGGTGATTTCAGAATGGTAGTTCATTCTAATAATTAAGCAACTAAAACAGCGATGCAGCGCGGTCTTGGGGAGGCAGTGCGGTCTTGGGGGTTCCCCCCATGAGCAACTGCCGTGGTTTCCCCCACTCGCGCTTTGCATCAAGAAATGATTCAATTCATTTTTGATTACTAGGAGGAAGTATTATGAAACGTCTAATTGTTGGTGGTTTATCCGTATTGTTAATGGCAGCAGCAACTCCGGCTGTGCAAGCAGAAACAACTGTTGTTAAACAAAACTCATTAAACAATGCTCTGGTCAGTCAACGAATAGCCTCTACTATCGCTACAGGAAGCTTTATCACCGTTGATAGAGGGCATCGCACTCAAGGAAATGCCAAGATTGTCAATGAAAATGGTAAACGCTATCTAGAATTTGATCAATCCTTTAAAACGGGTAGTGGCCCCGAAGTGAAGGTACTCCTGTATCGGAACAGCAGTGTACCTCGTAAAATTCGGCCACAAGACTATGTAACCCTCGCCCGACTCCAGAAATTCAGTGGTGCTCAACGCTATGCTATTCCTGACGACTTGAACCTTGATGAATTTGGCTCTGTAGCAATTTGGTGTCGTCGCTTTAACATCACCTTTGGTTACGCTTCCCTGTAAAAGGAGTAGGGAGTAGGGAGTCGGGAGTCGGGAGTCGGGAGTCGGGATGCAGGAAGTTGCGTAGTGGACTGGCACAGCTAAAATAGTGCAATAGATTTTTGGGTGAAAGCCTTGATAAATTTGCATCGTACCATTTTTATAATGCAACATTTAAGGCTTGCCACACCAGTAGGGTGCGTTAGGGAAGGGCTGGCAGTCATTTTCCGTCTCGTCGTCAGAGTTGGGACAGCCCGCTCGAAAATATATTGAAACTGGCAAGATGCCAGTTCCACGCAAGATGCCCATTCCACCCACCGGGTTAAAGGGAGCTAGTTACTCATCTCCCCATCTCCCCATCTCCCCATCTCCCCATATATCCTGGAAAAAGCAAGTGCTCAATTAAGGGCTGAGGGCAAAAAGCAAGACATGGGACGTATATTTATTTCAGCAGG
>NZ_JAAHIG010000724.1:0-1476 GCF_010692305.1 Moorena sp. SIO4G3
TCTGGGAACTAGAACCATTTGCTTCCGGTCTAGGGGGAAGTCTTGGGGGAGGTTGTCGAGAAACTGTTGTGCAGCATAGTATTCTTTAGAGTTTGGGAAGATAGGTTGGGTTCTAGAATGGGCTAACTTGACCCAGAGCAGATGCCTCACTTCTCCGCACATCTGAGTCTGGATAATCCAGGGATTTAATTAACGCCTCAAACTCCTCAGTTGGCACTTCTAGCCCAAGGGCAAAGACATCTAAATTCTAGAAGCCTTACTCAGAAGAGATTTCAAAATTCACAAGCATAAGTACTTATCCTATCAATCTCATATCCAGTAGGCATTTCAAAATAAGATGCGTTTACCCTCAGTTCTACCCCCATTTTTCCCAGAGCTTTTGCCGCACTATAACGCACATATGAATTGTCATCATCCAGGCATTTAATTAACGGCTCAATTGCCACTTCTGCCCCGATTTCCCCTAGAGCTTTTGCCGCACTATAACGCACATATGAGTTTTTATCATTCAGGCATTTAATTAATGGCTTAATTGCCACTTTTGCCCCGATTTTTCCTAGAGCTTCCGCCCCACTATAACGCACATATGAGTTGTCATCATCCAGGCATTTAATTAACGGGTATATCGCTACTTCTGTCCCAATTTCACCCAGAGCTTCTGCCGCACTACGACGCACCAAATAGTAGTCATCATCCAGACATTTAATTAACGGGTATATCGCCATTTCTGTCCCGATTTTTCCCAGAGCTTCTGCCGCACTACGACGCACCAAATAGTAGTCATCATCCAGACATTTAATTAACGGGTATATCGCCACTTCTGTCCCGATTTTTCCCAGAGCTTCTACCGCACTACTACGCACCAAATAGTAGTCATCATCCAGGCATTTAATTAACGGGTATATCGCCACTTCTGTCCCGATTTTTCCCAGAGCTTCTGCCGCACTACGACGCACCAAATAGTAGTCATCATCCAGGCATTTAATTAACGGGTATATCGCCACTTCTGTCCCGATTTTTTCTAGAGCTTTTACCGTAGTAAGACGCACAGATGAGTTGTAATGATCGAGGCATTTAATTAGCTCAGGTATAGCTTTTTCTGATTGAGTTATTTCCAACAGCTGAATCTTCCTAAGTAAGCTCGGAACCTTTAACCGAGCCACTAACTCAACAGTCTGCTCCTGAAACTCCGGTTTTACTGCTCCTGCTAACCTGGCTCCCAGTGGCGAATCCACTTCTAACCCTAACCTTACCACCCGCTGGGCTTGGTTTTGATTGTCTACTAATTGTAGCATCCCGACCAGAGTTTCCGTCCATTTCAAATCATTGAGATAGTTCTGTTGCAACTCCTGGGGGGGCGACAAGCGCCCTGTAACCCTTGATATATCTTAAATTGAGCGAATTATGGTAAAAAAAAGATAGGTCAGAAATTGTCAATACGACCTATCAATTGAAAATGCTACCAGAATTATATCA
>NZ_JAAHIG010000725.1:0-1473 GCF_010692305.1 Moorena sp. SIO4G3
CCGACTCCCGACTCCCGACTCCCGACTCCCGACTCCCGACTCCCGACTCCCGACTCCCGACTCCCGACTCCCGACTCCCGACTCCCTAATCCCTGCTCCCTGTTTCCTAAAACCAAGAATAAAAGTACCTCACATGACCGATAAATTACCACCAATTTACTTCTACATTCCTCAGGGTTTATGGCCAGACACCATGCCGAGAAGTGCCGATGAGAACTGGAAAGGCTTTGGTATTGGTATCTATGCCTGGACTTTACAAACCTATCTGCGCCTGAAAGCCGATGGTTTCCCTTGCGAACTAGTAGCAGAATTGCCCAGAGAGGGGATTGTCCTGATCCACCGCAATTGTTTACGAGCTCACAATGACCAGCTCAAGCCAGGACCAAAGTTATTGCTGATTTGTATTAAAGCTGAACAAAGACCCTATCCCTATGCTCAAGTCCATGTGGTACAAAATCCTCTGGAAACAATGCATCTGCGCAATAGTTACTATTTACCCCACTGGACTCAGCCAGGGTTAATTCAGCGCCATCCAGCACGATGCGATCGCTTTAAAACCATCGCCTTCTTTGGTCATGAAAATAATCTAGCGATAGAGTTAAAGCATCCCTCCTGGCAACAACAACTCCAAGCACTGGGGTTATCTTGGCAACCAGTAATCAATCGCAATCATTGGCATGACTATAGCAACCTAGACAATCGCTGGCATGACTACAGTGAGATTGATGCTATTGTGGCTGTGCGTAGGTTTGAGGGCAACACAGCCTGCCTCCACCGCAATTACCTGACCAAACCAGCTACCAAACTCTACAATGCTTGGCTAGCAGGGGTTCCTGCTATTCTCGGATCTGAAGTTGCTTATCAAGCAGAACGCTATAGCTCACTAGACTATCTGGAAGTGGCTACCCCTAGGGCGTTAATTTCAGCCCTTAAGCGGTTGAAAGAAGAGCCTGATTTACGTAGCGCTATCGTTAAAAATGGTCGAATTCGTGCCAAAGCGATCACCCCTTCAAGTACTACGAAGAAGTGGCGTTATTTCTTAGAAACTATTGCATTACCTGCCTATGATAATTGGTGCAATCAATCTCATTGGTCTCAACAGATTACCTTGGGACAGGGTTATATTGGCTTTCAGGGAAATCGAGTTAAAGATAAACTAACAAGAGTTTTATTAGCTAGCAACAATTCCATATAAAAGTCGATGGTAAATGGATTTTTATAAATGGGTTTGGTATCCTTATGATATAGAATTTATCAATTCGTTGATGTACTTAGACCTGATATATTTGATAAATATTACAAAAATTTTTATTACTATGAGGTACACATTTTTTTCCCTCTTACCTCTTCGCTTTTGTTACTTCCCTGCTCCCTGCTCCCTGCTCCCTGCTCCCTGCTCCCTGCTCCCTGCTCCCTGCTCCCTGCTCCCTGCTCCCTGCTCCCTGCTCCCTGCTCCCTGCTCCCTGCTCCCTG
>NZ_JAAHIG010000726.1:0-1472 GCF_010692305.1 Moorena sp. SIO4G3
TATTCTACAAGACTTCGCGTAAAAATTCGGAAATAATCAAAATATTTCTTCACGGCGGCTAAAGCCGCTACGAACCTTCATCCCCGGTATAAATACGCGGGGCTTTCGGTTTTTGGCTCCCACGTAAGCATTCAGCTATCAGTATTCAGATATCAGCTATCAGCTATCAGATATCAGCTATCAGTGATCAGCTTTCATTCAAGGACTGACCGCTGACCGCTGACCGCTGACCGCTGTTCGCTTAGCGTGCGCGTAGCGCATATGCTTACGTCAATTCAGCAATTTGTTTCAAATCCACATTGCCACCGCTGATAATGACACCAATCCGAGCATTGGGCATTTTAATGACCCCTTCAAGTAGGGCAGCAGCGGCTAAGGCACCAGTGGGTTCAACTACAATTTTGAGCCGTTCCCACAGGAAAAACATGGTACGGATAATCGCAGCTTCCGATACAGTTACCATGTCATCAACGTAATTAAGGACTAGGGGAAAGGTAAGTTTGCCGAGGCTGGGAGTTCTGGCTCCGTCAGCAATGGTATTGGGATTGTCAACAGTTTGGAGGATTTTGCTATGGAAGGAACGGGTGGCATCATCGGCCTGTGCTGGTTCTACACCAATCACACGGCAATTAGGATATAGGGTTTTGGTTGCGATCGCACATCCTGAGAGTAAGCCACCACCACCACAACACACCAGTAACAGATCCAGTGGACCGACTTGTTCTAGGAGTTCTTTGGCAGTAGTACCTTGTCCAGCAATGATATGGGGGTGATCGTAGGGAGGAATGATAGTGAGTTTGCGATCGCGTGATAACTCTTCGGCTAATGCTTCCCGTCTCAATTCAGCCCGATCATATAAAATGACGTCAGCACCGTAGCCACGGGTAGCGGCTTGCTTGACCGCTGGGGCATCTTTGGGCATAACTACAGTGGTGGGGATATCGAGGAGGGTGCCCGATAATGCGATCGCTTGGCCATGATTACCAGAAGAAAAGGTGAGAACCCCTCGCTGTTTTTGTTCTTCAGATAGTTGTGACAGAGCGTTATAAGCCCCTCGAAACTTAAAGGCACCAATACGTTGGAAGTTTTCGCATTTAAAGAAGACTTCAGCGTTGGTGAGCTGGTTGACAGTCCTGGAGGTATGGACTGGGGTTTGATGGACATTGCCCGATAGACGTTTAGCGGCGGCTTCTATGTCAGTGTAGGTAACAGGTAATGCTTGCAGTTCCATAGCAGTAGGGAGTCGGGAGTCGGGGAATCGGGAGTCGGGAGTTGGGACTCGGGAGTTGGGACTCGGGAGTCGGGAGTCGGGAGTCGGGAGTCGGGGTAAGAAACTTGAATGTACCTGAGAGGATATCTCCCAAGTTTTTTGATACTGAATTTTGCCCCCCTAGCCCCCCAACTTTGGGGGGAACAAGAGTCAATTTGCTTCTAAAAGTCCCTTCCGGTGCGCTTTCCAATGGGCGAGTAAA
>NZ_JAAHIG010000727.1:0-1470 GCF_010692305.1 Moorena sp. SIO4G3
TCCCCTCCTGGGAGCAGGGCTAATTCATTGTGATGAGAGAAAATTAGGGTAGTCAGGAACTAGTGTAAACTATCAAAGTGAACTCAATATGGAACTCTCCTTCCTCTCCCTGATGAAAACTAATCTCATCGAAGCGTTAGCCCAGCTCCCAGATTTTCGTGCTGCCAGAGGCAAACGCTATCCTTTGTGGTTAATTTTGCTGCTGGTGATTATGGCAACGATGAGCGATTGCTATGGTTATCGAGCCTTGGAAGATTTTGCTCGTCGTCATCACCAAGCCTTGCTCGAAAACTTAGATTTACCACCAATGGGTTTTCCCTCAGACTCGACTTTTCGGAGGGTAATGATGAGTATTGATTTTACTCAATTAGCCCAAGTTTTGACCAACTGGATTAGGGATGGTGTGCCAACCCAAGAGGGTGATTGGTTAGGAGTTGATGGCAAAAGTATCAAAGGGACAGTGAATAATTATGCTCAAGCTTATCAAGACTTCGTTTCAGTAGTTTCTGTTTTCAGTAGTCGCTGTGGAGTCGCCCTAGCCCTAGAGCAATTTCGTAATAAAAAAAGTAGTGAAATTGACGTTGTGCAGTTGCTTTTAGCCAATTTAGGGATAGAAGGAGTAATATTTAGCTTTGATGCTTTACACTGTCAAAAAAAACTGCCAAACTAATTGTCGAAAGTGGAAACGACTATGTGATGGCTGTGAAAGGTAATCAAAAAAATCTCTACAAACAAATCAAAGTCAACACTACTCAAAACACTCAACCCATAAGTGTTGATATAAGCAGGGAAAAAAGAAGTGACCGTCTCACCACTAGAATTGTATCTGTTTTTGATGACATCATTGGCATAAGTGACGAGTGGCTTGGTCTAGCATGTCTGGTAAAAGTAGAACGCATCGGTACAAGAGCAGGTAAGCCCTACCAACAACTTGCTTATTATATTAGTAGTAAATGCCTCGATGCCGCACAATTTGCCCAAGGCATTCGTGGTCATTGGGGAATTGAAAATCGTTTACATTGGGTTAAGGACGTGGTACTTGATGAGGATAGTTCCAGGATACAATTTGGTAATGCTCCTGCCAATTTCTCAATGATCCGTAGTTTAGTCATCGCTATCTTACGCTACCACGGTTATTCTTCTATCACCACGGCACTCCGGTCGATTGCTCATGATCTCGAGAAGATTTTGCTGTTGATTGGAACCCAAAAGGTCGTGTCGTAGCCATTTGACGGTGTGCCAAAGCAATCGCTGTGTGACTAATAGCTATGACTTATAGGTTCGCGTACGCGAACCGGTGCAGGAAGAGAGCGATTGAGTGCTCACCAACCATTGACTGACAACGACTGACAGCATAATTGATTGATCTTCATCGGTATGTTATCAGAGTTCCATATTGAGGTCACTTTGATAGTTTACGCGAGTTTCTGGCCCCCCTAATTTTCTCTCATCACAATGAATTAGCCCTGC
>NZ_JAAHIG010000728.1:0-1468 GCF_010692305.1 Moorena sp. SIO4G3
TCGTTAGTTTCAGCCGGGATGGCCAGACCTTGGCTTCTGGCAGTGATGACAACAGCATCAAACACTGGAATCTAGAGACAGGCAAGGTAATCCACACCCTGATCGGGCATGATGGCGCTGTCAATAGCGTTAGTTTCAGCCGGGATGGCCAGATCTTGGCTTCTGGCAGTACTGACAACACCATCAAACTCTGGAATCTAGAGACAGGAACCGAAATCCGCACTCTGATCGGGCATACTAACATTGTCAATAGCGTTAGTTTCAGCCGGGATGGCCAGACCTTGGCTTCTGGCAGTGATGACAACACCATCAAACACTGGAATCTAGAGACAGGCAAGGTAATCCACACCCTGATCGAGCATGATGGCGCTGTCAATAGCGTCAGTTTCAGCCGGGATGGCCAGACCTTGGCTTCTGGCAGTATTGACAACACGATCAAACTCTTCAGGATCAAACTCTTCGGGAATCTAGACTTAAACTTAGACTCTTTAATGGCGAAGACTTGCGATTGGCTGCGCCATTATTTGGAGAATAATCCTAATGTCAGCGAGAGCGATAGGCAATTGTGCGACAAAGTAAAGAAGTAGTTGCAAAAGATAAAAGTTTTTAACGCCGTAGCAGCTATTCGTCAAGTCCCTTGACCGTAGGTCACGCTACGCGAACGCGACCATTCAAAATTCCAAATTATTAATTCAACATGACAATCTGTAAAGATTTATTACGAAACTAAGAATTTCTGGGTAAAGTCAACAGATTATCCTGGGGAATAAATAGGGAGCATCCCAGTTTTGAAAAACTATATCCCAGCTGTGTGAGCGGGATTAGACCGCCCACAGAAAAAGATATATTTGCCAAAGCGATGCAGCAAGGGAACAGGGGGTTTCCCCGGAGACCAAACCTTAGACAGTTGAGCCTTTATGGTTGGTAGGCTATGCAGAAAAGGTGTAAAACTTATTGATTAAGGCTCAACTGTCTTACGGTAAATTCAAACCACTCGCTATTGCATCAAGACAGGGATGCTCCCAATCAAGAGTATTCAAGTTATCTTTATAAGTGCTTTTAGCATAACATGTTTTCTCGCAATCTCGCCTTTATCATCGGCATCAATAACTACACCAACGGCATTTCTCCCCTCAACACTGCCGTAAACGATGCCAAAAAACTAGTGGAAATTCTCCGCGAGAAGCATGATTACCAAGTGTGGGTATGCCTAGACGAAGTAGCAACTCTGTCTAACTTCCACAAATTTTTATTTCATACCTTACCAGAACAAATCACTGAAAATGACCGCTTATTATTTTACTTTGCTGGTCATGGAGTCGCTCTCAATGGGGATGATGGCCCGGCTGGTTACTTAATTCCTCAAGATGCTTTACTCGGCGATACTAATAGTTATCTGCCCATGACCTTGTTACACGATGCTTTAAGTCAATTACCCTGTCGTCATTTCTTGGGTATCCTCGACTGC
>NZ_JAAHIG010000729.1:0-1461 GCF_010692305.1 Moorena sp. SIO4G3
ATTAACTCTTGCCTCTTGCCTCTTGCCTCTTGCCTTTCTTTCAGAGAGTATGTTCACTACTTTTACAAAAATGCTATGTTACTCTCCCCATCTCCCCATCTCCCCATCTCCCTACTCCCTACTCCCTACTCCCTCTTCCCTCTTCCCGAATGACAATCAAGATTGGGCAATATCTGTTCAACAGGAGTACCCTTAAACGGATGAGCCGTCAGAATAATCGTGCCATCCTTTGCTGTTACCCAGCCTTGGGCTTCGATAATCACTTTTTTTTCTGGGACAGGTTGAGGGCGTCTGACATTAGGTTGCTGCTGTAATTGTTGTCTTCTGGTGCTGGCTATGCCAGGACGAGTTCTCCAGCCCACTGTTCTGTCAGTATTAATCACCGGATCTAATCGAGTCGGTGGTAAACCCCCTTTGCCGGTAATGGTAAAGGAACTGCCGCCAGCAATCCGATTATTCTCAAAGCCACAAAGGTCATTGGCCAGGATGGCTTCTGCATCGACCAAGCTTCCTGGTAACTCGATTAACCCTGAGGTCGGGTCTACTGAGGTGTTGAGGGTTACTGGACCGTTGAAGGATGAGCCACGTTCGGAGGTGGAGGTGATGTCATTTCCTGGAGTTGGACGGTCTCGAAACTCCAAGCCAAAGATGCCTTGGGCATTAATCGTAACACGACCTCCTCGGCCTTGTTTAGCATTGGCGGTGATGTCGCTATCTCCTAGACCGAGTAAGATATCAGTATCAATGGTGATATTGCCTCCAGTTGTTGTATTACTAGCATCAGTTCTAATCTTGCTTTCGTCGAGGAGTCGGATGTCACGGGCATCTAGATTAATATTGCCTTTGTCTCCTGCTGTTTCTGCCGAGATGATTCCCTGGTTGTTAAGGAAGATGGAGTTGGCATTAATTTCTACCGTTCCTGCTGAACTATCCTTTTCAAAGCTTCTAGTACTAATAGCTGCTCCATCAGAGATAATTAACTGGCCAGTGGTAATTTTCAACAACTTTCCCGCATCTCCTGTCCCTTCAGCTTGAGTAAACAAGCCGCTGGGAAACTGACCATCGCCTGACCTACCAATTACTTGAACAGATTCAGAGGCATTCACAGTCAAAATTCCCCCGTCCCCTTCACCGCTTGTGCCAGCTGAAACTTGTGCTCCATCAGAGACTATTAACTGCCCAGTGGTAATACTCAAATCTCTCGCTTTTCCTGCCCCGTCAGTTTGAGTAGTCAAGCGGCTGCCAAACCGACCATCGCCTGACCTACCAATTACTTGAACAGATTCAGAGGCATCCACTGTCAACTTTCCCCCGTCCCCTTCACCGATTGTGCCAGCTGAAACTTGTGCTCCATCAGAGATGATTAACTCCCCAGTGGTAATATTCACATCTCCCCCGTCCCCTTCACTAGCAGTGCTAGCTGAAACTCCTGCTCCATCTTTGACAATTAACTGCCCAGTG